>CAJLGN010000074.1 GCA_905206195.1 uncultured Roseburia sp. | reverse complement strand
CCACATGATCAAAAACATCAACCGCAACGTGGAGATTAAGGTGTGCGCCGGCGGTAACATCAACCGCCTCGAGGACATTAAGAAGTTCATCTATGCCGGCTGTCTTCAGGTTATCGTAAACGGCGCAAAGCCAGGGAGCATGGAGCTTGCCGTCGAGGCGAGCAGACGTTTTGGAAAAGATCGAATCCTGGTGTCTGTGGAGAATGTGGACTTTGTCTTCAAGCATCAGGAGGAGATGCATGAGAATTTCCATGAGCTTCTTGTGCTAAACACAAACGTGCTCGATGCGATTGAGAACATTACGGACGTGCCGTACGTGGTATTTTTTGATTCCTGCGATTACAAGAAAATTATCGAGGTTCTGGAGCGGGAGAACACGCGAGGCATCGCGGGCAGTTTCATCAACGCCCCCGAGACGGACATTATGGAGTTAAAATCACAGCTCTCCTCCGCCGGTATCAAGATGGATAATTTCGATCCGGCGCTCCGCTGGGATGAGCTTAAGAAGAACTCCGAGGGCATGGTACCTGTCATCGTCCAGGACTACCGCACGGGCGAGGTGCTGATGCTTGCTTACATGAACGAGGAGGCATTCGACACCACAATCAATACCGGCAAGATGACGTATTACAGCAGGAGCAGAAGTGAGCTCTGGACGAAGGGAATGACCTCCGGGCATGTACAGTATGTGAAGTCCCTGACGGCGGACTGCGATTACGATACGATTCTCGCAAAGGTCTCACAGGTTGGCGCAGCGTGCCACACCGGCAATCCAACCTGCTTTTTCCATGAGATTGTGAAAAAAGAATATATGGAGAAGAATCCGCTCAAGGTCCTCGAGGACGTCTATGAGATTATTCTCGACCGTAAGGCGAATCCCAAGGAGGGCTCCTACACGAACTATCTCTTTGAAAAAGGGATTGATAAGATTCTAAAAAAACTCGGCGAGGAGGCGACGGAGATCGTCATCGCTGCCAAAAATCCGGACACCGAGGAGATCAAATACGAGATCTCAGATTTTCTCTATCACATGATGGTGCTGATGGCGGAAAAGGGAGTGGGCTGGGAGGAGATCACACAGGAATTGTCACAGCGGTAATCCCAATTAAAAAAGGACGCTTTTCATTTAATTTTGGAAAGCATCCTTTTTTGGCGTACAATAACAGTTTAAGGAGAATATATTTTGCGCACAATGATTTTACAGACGAAAGAGCAGGGGACGGGGCATAAGATTTATCTGGACATTCTGCGCGTCATTGCCACCTTGTTCGTGATCTGTGTGCACACGGTTTCCCTGGCAGCTACAATGGTAAGCCCACAATGCACAGAATATTATATTTTGGAAATTCTCAATTTTATATTCCTCTCCTGCAATCTTCTTTTTGTGATGATCAGCGGGGCGCTGCTTCTTTCGGTGCGGTCGGAGCGCTGCGACACTTTTTTTGCGAAACGTTTTGTGAAGGTTTTAGTGCCCATGGTGATCTACTATATCCTGTACGTCTGCGCAAAGGAGGGGATTGTATGGCTTTATCCCGATCACTGGCTTTCTATGCTGCGGCGGATTCTCACGGGAGCGCCGGTGGAAGCACCACATTTTTGGCTTGTTTATGTACTTTTACTGCTGTATGTATTGACGCCGTTTCTGCGGTGGATTGTGCAGCACATTCCGGATGCGGTGTTCTCAGGTGTGATCGCCGTTGTATTTCTTGTGAATGCGCTTGACACGTATCTGCCCGCCGCTGGGATCGCATCGCCTTTTTCCCCCGTGGTGGACTCCTTTGCCGGGGTGTTTTTGCTCGGATATTTTCTGGCGGGAGCGCACAGCCGTCGATTGGAGAACCTGCTGATCCTTGGAGGCGTGGTTTCGTCTGGTATTTCCTGCTATTTGATTTTATATACCGTCGATTACGGCAACTATATCTATCAGAATGCACCCACTATGATGTTTTTTGCATCCGCGATTTTTCTGGCGGTAAAGAGACTTGCCGGCAGCCGCACAAAAGAGCACTTTTTTATTCGGCTTACAAGCCGGTACAGCTACTCAATCTTGTTGATTCACTGGGGTATGCTCCATTTTGTGACAAAACAACTCCTGCACGTCGATGTCCTGTACGGCGGTATTGTCGGGGGATGTCTGCTCATGATATCGGTGACTTTTTTGCTGTCACTGGCTGGTGGCATGATCCTCGATCACACGCTCATTTGGCTCATTCTTTTCTTGCTGAAAAAATTTGTGTACAGTGTTCGCAAATTAAGATCTGAACAACATTTTCGGGGAGTTTGACTCATATATTGAAACAGAAGATCAATGCAAAATAGCGGGGATAATTTATGGTGGATTACGCGGCTTACGCCCAGGAGAGAAGACGCTATATTTCTGAGATAAGAGACTCCTTTGAGCTGGATGGTCAGAGGGAGGCGCCTGCGGAACCGGTGAGAGCTTTTGGTGGAGTGCGTCTGCGGCTGACAGTCTCACTTTTACTTCTGATTCTGTTTGTAGTCTGGCAAGACGCAGGGACAAAGATAAAGGGCTGCACTCCAGAGCAGGTTCTTGACTTGATAGAAGAGAATCGATATGATACAATTTTGCAGGAAGCACTATCTGCCTTAGAGACGCTTGATACGTGGCAGCTTTGAGGCATCATAGAAAGGATAGTTTGATGACAAAGTTAGCTTTATCCGATGAGATACTTATGAAGATCGACAAGCCGGCGCGCTACATTGGAAATGAATGGAACAGCGTGAAGAAGAACAGGGACGACGTGGCAATCCGTTTTGCGATGTGTTTCCCGGACGTGTACGAGATCGGAATGTCTCATCTCGGTATTCAGATTTTATATGATATGTTTAATAAGCGGGAGGACGTGTGGTGTGAGCGCGTCTATTCGCCGTGGCCGGATCTGCATAAGATCATGAAGGAACAGGGGGTTGAGCTCTTTGGATTGGAATCCCAGGAGCCGGTGCGCAATATGGATTTTCTCGGTATCACAATCCAGTATGAGATGTGCTACAACAACATCTTACAGATCCTTGATCTGAGCCAGATCCCGCTTCTTGCGGCGGAGCGTGGGGAGGATGTCCCGATCGTCATCGGTGGCGGTCCCTGCACCTACAACCCGGAACCGATTGCAGACTTTTTCGATATTTTCTACATGGGGGAAGGTGAGCTTCAATATGATGCGCTGTTTGATCTCTACAAGAAGATGAAGGCTTTGGGACGGACCAGAGCAGCGTTTTTGCATGAGGCCGCAAAGATCCCTGGACTCTATGTTCCTTCTCTGTATGAGGTAAGCTACCGGCAAGATGGGACGATCGCCAGTTTTTCTCCAGTGGAGGCGGACATCCCCCCCGTCATCAAAAAACAGCTGGTACTTGACATGTCACAGGTAGTTTACCCGGAAAAGCCGGTGGTGCCGTTCATCAAGGCGACGCAGGATCGCGTTGTGCTTGAGATTCAGCGCGGCTGTATCCGCGGCTGCCGGTTCTGTCAGGCAGGTATGGTCTACCGGCCGGTGCGCGAGAAGCATGTCGATCGGTTGAAGGAGCTTGCGACGCGGATGATTCAATCGACAGGACACGAGGAAATCTCCCTGAGCTCCCTGAGTTCCTCAGATTACAGTCAGCTCGAAGAACTGGTGACATTTTTAATTGACGAGTGCAGGGAAAAGAGAGTCAATATCTCCCTGCCGTCCCTGCGCATTGACGCGTTCTCACTGGACGTCATGAGCAAGGTGCAGGACATCAAAAAGAGCAGCTTGACTTTCGCCCCTGAGGCCGGCTCGCAGAGGCTCCGCAATGTCATCAACAAGGGGCTGACCGAGGAGGTCATTTTAAACGGTTCACAGATGGCATTTGAGGGCGGCTGGAATAAGGTAAAGTTCTACTTTATGCTCGGACTTCCGACCGAGACGGAGGCGGACATGCGCGCGATCGCGGAACTGGCAAACGAGACCGCCGCGCGTTATTACGACACCGTTCCAAAGGAGAAGAGAAACGGTAGATGTCAGATCACAATCTCCACATCCTTTTTTGTGCCAAAGCCGTTCACGCCGTTTCAGTGGGCCAGAATGTACACGCCGGAGGATTACATCAGCAGGGCAAAGATCGTCAATGACACAGTGAAGGAGCAGCTGAACCGCAAGAGCATCAAGTACAATTGGCATGAGGCGGACGTGACCGTCCTCGAGGGCGTGCTGGCCAGGGGAGACAGGCGCGTTGCCTCCGCGATCTTAAAGGTGTATGAGAGCGGCGGGATCTTTGACGCCTGGTCGGAGTTTTTTGATTATCAAAGATGGCTGGACGCCTTCGCAGCGTGCGGCATTGACCCCGATTTTTACACGATGCGCGAGCGCCCCCTGGACGAGATATTGCCGTGGGATTTCATCGACACGGGTGTCACGAAGGAATTTTTAAAGCGCGAGTGGAAGCGTGCGCTGGCTGCGACGGAGACGCCGAACTGCCGGATGCGCTGTTCGGGATGCGGTGCGAATAAATTCGGCGGAGGAGTTTGCTATGAAGATAAGAATTAAGTTTCGTAAATACGGTGTCATGCGGTTCGTCGGACATCTGGACATCATGCGCTATTTTCAGAAGGCAATGCGCCGCGCAAAGATCGATATCTGCTATTCGGAAGGGTTCTCCCCGCATCAGATCATGTCCTTTGCCTCCCCGCTGGGCGTTGGAATCACGAGCGACGGCGAGTATTTGGACATTGAGGTAAACTCCACAAATTGCACGGAGGAGTCCATCCGGGTTTTGAATGAGACTATGGTGGAAGGGATTGAGATCACAGGCTACACAAAGCTTTCTGACAGCGCAAAAACGGCAATGTCAATCGTGGCAGCGGCAGATTATGACCTCTACTTTAAGGAGGGTTATGAAGCTTTGGCATCCATCGAAGATTTTGCACATGGTATCTGCACCCATTTTGCAAATCCACGGGAAGTCCTGATCATGAAAAAGACAAAAAAGGGCGAAAAAGTCATCGACGTAAAGCAGCTCGTGTACGATTTTAAAGTGCAAGCGCGCGGGGAAGCTCATGCAAAGGAGAGCCTGGGGCTGGCGGATTCTTCCTCTGGGGCGGATGCCGTCCCATCATTTTATGTGAAACTCTCGACAGGAAGCACAGATAATTTAAAGCCGGAACTGGTGGTTCAGACACTGTTTGAGCGCATGGGTCTCACCTATGACGCGAACGCGATTCAGATTCACAGGCGGGACGTCTACGCGAAAGCCGAGGACGGGCGCTTTATCTCCCTGGGAGAGATGGGGGAGGAAATCATATCAAGTGTCCCTAAGGAGCTTAGAATTTGAGGTATTTATGAATCGCTATATCATTACAAGGGAAACAATCCGCGGGCAGGAATATATAATTTCTGCCCTTTACGATGAAGATAAGAAAATGCTTGAGGTGACGCCATCCGCGGTGGGAGATATTTCCACTCTTAGCAATATCTATATCGGAAAAGTGGAGAATGTCGTGCACAATTTAAATGCCGCATTTGTAAAAATCAGCCCCACACAGACTTGTTATCTCTCGCTGGATGACTGTAAAAATGCTATTTTTACCAAAAAACTTTCGGATAAAAAGGCTCTGGTGGCTGGGGAAGAACTTCTGGTTCAGGTGTCCAGAGAGGCGTTAAAGACGAAGGATGCTGCGGTGACAGCGAACTTGAGCTTTGCGGGCAAATACGCTGTGCTGACGACCGGCAATAAGAAGCGCAGTGTCTCCTCAAAGCTTTCGCGGGATGTCAGGCGCCATTATCTGGAGCGGTTGGAAGAATGGAAAGCCGACTACGGCATCATCATCCGCACAAACGCCGCGAGTGCTCCAGATGAGTCCATCCTTGGGGAAATCGCAGCGCTGGAACGGCGCTGCCGCCAGCTTATCACCACCGCGCGGTACAAGACCTGCTACAGTGTGCTCTACAAAGAAGAACCATCCTATCTGCGGCATCTGGCAGATTTAAAGGAGGGTGAATTGGAGGCTGTGATCACGGACGACCGGGAGATTTTTGAGCAAATATGTGAGAAATACGGCATCCTTCCTGAAAATCTTGTGACTGGTACCAGTGTTTCAACGTCGGTGGACGATGTCGCGGTAAATGCCAGTCTGCACATCCGATATTACAGGGATGAGATGCTTTCTCTGTCCTCGCTGTACAGTGTGAAAACCACGATCGAGGATGCGCTCAAGGCGCGGGTATGGTTGAAATCCGGGGCATATCTCATCATTGAGCCGACCGAGGCTCTGACGGTGATCGATGTCAACACCGGAAAAAATATCGCGAAAAAGGATATGCAGGAGAACTTTCTGAAGGTGAACAGGGAGGCTGCCGAGGAGATTACAAGACAGCTGAGACTCCGAAATATTTCCGGTATCGTAGTGGTCGATTTTATCAATCTGTCCGCAAAGGAGGCACAGGAAGAGCTGCTGCGCGTCTTTCGCTCCGCCCTAAAGCGCGATCCGATTCCGACACAACTTGTGGATATGACAGGACTTGGGCTCGTGGAGGTGACGCGCAAAAAGGTGAAGAAGCCGCTGTCGGATATTTTTTCTGTGGAGAAATCTGCTAAAAAATAGAGAAAAGTGGTTGACGCAGCACGGACATTATGCTATCATAACGAAGTATGCCGCACAGTGAGGTCTCGAAGTCTGTCTATGGACAGCACCATAACTGGCGAGTAATGATAAATAGGAGGTGCCATATGTACGCAATTATAGCAACA
>CAJLGN010000073.1 GCA_905206195.1 uncultured Roseburia sp. | reverse complement strand
AAGCGGAGAGGATGGGATTCGAACCCATGCGCCCTTTCGGACAAACGGTTTTCAAGACCGCCTCGTTATGACCACTTCGATACCTCTCCGGGTCTTGCGCTGCAAATCAGTGCAGAGATAATATTATCATCCAAAAGCAATGCTGTCAACAACTTTTTTGCTTTTTCATACAAAAACAAAAATTTTCTTGTTCACAGAGAAATCTATTCTTTTTCAGAAAATAACTCCTGCAAATAAGCCTCTGCCACAATCAAGTCCTCCGGTGTTGTGATCTTGATGTTTCGATAATTTCCCTCGATCACCTTTACCCGTTTTCCGGTCATGCGCTCCAGCACCATCGCATCGTCTGTCACCGCACATTCTTCCTTCGTGATGACACTCTCGTACGCCTCCCATATAAGCGGGTAGAAAAAAGTCTGCGGCGTCTGAATCTGCCAGAGACTGCTCCGGTCAGGTGTCTCTGCAGAAAATCCGTCTTCGCTCACAATCTTGATCGTATCCTTCACCGGCATTCCAACCACACACGCATCATGAAGCTTTACCGCCGCAATCGAGCGCTCAATGATGTCCGCTGTCAGAAGGGGTCTGGCCCCATCATGAATCAGGACGTAATCCGCCCCCCGAACTGCAGCAAGACCCGCATACACGGAATGATAGCGCTCCCTCCCCCCCTCGACGACCGCGCTTATTTTTCGGATACCATACTTATCTATGATTTGCTCTCTACAATACTCCGCCTCCCCTTCCCCCACCACAAGAACAATTTCTGTGACTTCACTCTCCTCGAAAGCTTTCAAAGAAAAAAAGAGAACCGGTTTCCCCCCCAACGTCAGGTACTGCTTGCGCACGGCGCTGTTCATCCGCTTTCCATCTCCAGCTGCGAGCACGATCGCCGCTATACTTTCCATCCTTCATCCCTCCGGCTTTCTTACATTATCGCTCCCCCAACTTTAACCCCGGAACTGCATTCAGATCAAGGCCATCACGCCTGCCGCCGATAAAATCATGGTAGGCTGCAACGCCGATCATGGCTGCATTGTCCGTACAAAAAACGGGAGATGGGTGATAGAAGGCCACACCTCTTTTCCCGCAGGCTTTGCGCATTTCCTCCTGCAAAACCCTATTGGAAGCAACCCCCCCCGCAATCGCAAACTGCTCCACGCCAAATTCGTCGATCGCCCGCATGGCGTTGCTGATCAACACGTCTGTCACCGCTTTCTGGAAGGCCGCAGCAATATCCGCCTGCACAATTGGAATCCCCTTCATCTGGCAACTGTTTAAGTAATTCAGCACTGCTGATTTAAGGCCGCTGAAGCTAAAATCGTAGGGTCCATCGGCAATTTTCGCGCGCGGAAATTCCACTGCGTGAGGATTCCCCTCCCGCGCCGCCGCCTCGATCTTAGGTCCGCCTGGATATCCGAGCCCAATTGCCCGTGCCACCTTGTCGAACGCCTCCCCAGCTGCATCATCCCTGGTTCTCCCCACAATCTCATACGCCCCATAGTCGTGTACCCGCACCAAGTGCGTGTGGCCACCGGAGACTACCAGACATAAAAATGGCGGTTTCAACGCTTCGTTCTCAATATAGTTGGCATTGATATGCCCCTCGATATGATGTACGCCGATGAGCGGTATCCCTTTGGCATAACTGATTGCCTTCGCCTCCGCCACACCGACCAGAAGCGCACCCACCAACCCGGGACCGTAAGTGACGCCGATGGCATCCACCTCATCCAACGTCGTATCCGCCTCATCCAGTGCCTGCGCGATGACCTGATTAATCTTTTCAATGTGCTTTCTGGATGCAATTTCCGGAACAACACCCCCATAAAGGGTGTGGAGCGCAATCTGGGAGGATATCACATTGGATCTGACCTCCTTGCCGTTGACCACGACTGCAGCCGCAGTCTCATCACAGGAACTCTCTATCGCAAGTATTTTTACTTCGTTATTCCGCATCGGAGGATTCCCCTTCCACCTGATAGAACACCAAGATCTTCCATTTTCCATTTTCATCTTTTCTCAGCACGTACATCTGATTTGTCCGGTCGTACTCTTTACCCTCGCTGATAAAATAGGATGCCGTCACATAAGCGCACTCATCTCCGTCAATCGTCTGATAATTCACGTCATTGCTGTCGCAGACGCTCGTGTTAGCGATCGTTCTTGATTTCTCGTGGTAAGAATCGATATCTGCTTTCAGAGATGCGAAGTATGCGTCCCGTGGATTGTTCCCAAGCAGTTCCTCATCAAAGAGCAGTCGCGCCTGGTCGCCAAGGGCGTACAGTTCTTCCTCCGTGTAACTTTCATTGTAGAAACAACTGATTAAGCGGTTGTAATACTTCACCACCTCCCTCGGTCTGGCGGGATAATTGTTCTCAAGATCCTTGGTGATCAACTGCTGCACCGCAGTGAGCTCCACCGCCCCTTCTGCGGACGCCCGCTTCTGACGGGAAAAGAAATAGTATCCCCCCACAATTACGCCGATCAAAACAACTGCCACCACAATTCTGATCACTCTCTGCCTCATATAACCCCTCCCTTTCTTAAGGACTAATCCTCCTCAAACAGTAATTCGACACTTTTTCCGTCTTTCCCGAGAAATGCGTTCGGAAATATCTCCTTGACCTGCGGCATATACGTCTCTGCCCGCACCAAAGACGGAGAAAAATGTGTGAGCCACATTTCCTTGGCATCCGCTCGCTTCGCCAAATCAGCCGCCTCATAAAATGTCATATGCCGATACTGTTTAGCCTTCGCGAGCTTTTCCTTTTCCGCATACATTCCCTCACAGATAAAAAGATCCGCCCCCTGTGCAGACTTTACAATCGACTCCGTCGGCCGGCTGTCCGTGCAGTAGGTCACCTTGATGCCTTTCCGCTCAGGTCCCAAAACCATCTCCGGTGTGTACACATTTCCGGCCTCACCCGCAATGGTCTCCCCCTTTTGCAGGCGACTCCAAAACTTCTGGGGAATCCCGCTCCCTTTCGCCCGCTCCACCTGAAATCTCCCCGCCCGCTTGATCTCTACCGTGTAGCCGTAACAGGTAATGTTGTGGTTGACGCGGAACGCATGAATATGATATCCACACAATTTCAATTCCGCCTCCGGCTCGTTCAATTCTATATAGGCAATCTCAAACGGCAGCTCCGGCGCTATGGTGCGCAGTGCGCCAACCACCCGCTCAACTCCCTTTGGCCCTATGATCGTGAGCGGCTCCGTGCGCTCTGCATTCCCCATCGTCAGCAAAAGCCCCGGCAGTCCGCTGATGTGATCTGCGTGATAATGCGTAAAACACAAAATATCAATCGGCTTAAAAGTCCAGCCCTTTTCCTTGATCGCTACCTGGGTTCCCTCCCCACAGTCGATCAAGAGATTGCTGCCGTTGTAGCGCATCATTGCCGACGTCAGAAAACGATGTGGCAACGGCATCATCCCGCCGGTTCCCAAAAGACATACGTCTAACATGAATAACTCCTTTATAAAAATTCTGTAATCTGCTCTATCTCTGGCGCAATTGCAAATTCCTGCACCAGCTTATCATAGCACGGCTCGCAAATGTCCATGCTGTGTATCGTTCCATCTTTATTTTGAGAAAAATATCCCCACTCTTTTCGCACAGTCAAAAAAGAATGCTCTCCCTGACCCTCCTGTGCACAGATTTTTTTTCCACAAAAATTGCAATATATGGTCTTCGCCTCTCTACTCATCCGATTCCTCCATCCACCCTGCACTACTCCTTGCTTTCATGGACATTATATAAGGAACAAACCTCTACATATAGTGGGAATTACTGGCCGCAAATCATAATATAGGCATCTTCCCGCGGGCTCTCATAAAAATCCTTGCGAACTCCTTGATTCACAAAACCGTTCCTCTCGTACAGACGGATCGCACTCCGATTCGAAACGCGAACCTCCAGAACAATGCTGCCAATCAAGCGCCGCTCCGCCTCTTTTTTCATCTCTGCAAGCAGACATCCACCCACGCCGCGGCACCGCTCATCGAAGTCTACCGCTACATTTGTGATCTCTCCCTCCCCGCATGCAAGGTACATTCCAATGTAGCCGAGAATCTTTCCCTCCTCCTCCGCCACAAGAAATATTGTATTTGAAAGCCTTATGGAATCCAGAAAACTCTTATAACTCCAAGGCGTGGAAAAAATCTGTCCCTCCAGCTCCGCCACTGCCCCGACATCCTCCTCCCGCATTGCCCTGACAAAAATCATGGAATCTGCCCTTCCTTTTCAGCCCGTTCGCGCTCCGCCTGAGACAACCTTAAATACTCCGGCCTGTGTATATCTGCAGCCTCAAAATGCCCCTCGGCAAAATAAATTATTCCGAGCGCAGCAACGGCACCTGCCCTCTGCTTGTTCACATGTGCCGGCGCAAAAGACCACGGAACTCGAATATTTTCTTCAATCTGAGCTGCAAACACAGGCGCCCCGTCTCCCAGGAACACAACCCCCTCCCCCCTCGCATTGATGTCCCCGATCACCTCGTCAATCCCAACTGCACATTGCGGCCGAACCACCTCCATGCAGTTGTGCCGGAAACGGTAAAGCCCAGTGTAGGTCTGATTCCTTCTCGCATCCATCAGGGGACAAACCAGATCCTGGTGTCCCACCAGATTGTACGCGAGCGCATCAACGGTCGGTATATTTATAATCGGCTTGTTCATCGCAAATGCCAAGCCCTTCGCGGTCGCAGATCCAATGCGAAGCCCCGTAAACGATCCAGGCCCCCCCGCAATAGCGATGGCATCGATCTGTGCAAGATCAAGCTCTATCATCTTCACCACTTCATCCAGCATCGGCAAAAGCGTCTGAGAGTGCGTCTTTTTATAATTGACTGTGTACTCACCCAAAAGACGGTCATCCTCCACGACCGCTACACTTGCCACCAGACCGGAACTGTCCAATCCCAATATCTTCATTCTAACATCCAAACCTTTCCCGTATCGTGATCTTGCGGTAATCAAATCCCTTTTCTAGATCCTTCTCAATCGTCACTTCGCTTCGCTGTGCCGGGAGAATTTCCTCAATGAGATTCGCCCACTCAATCATGCACAGCCCGTCCCCGAAAAAATAGTCCTCATACCCGATCTCCTCCATCTCCTCAACGTCCCCAATACGGTAGACATCAAAATGATAGAACGGCATCCGCCCCTCTTCATAGGTCTGAACGATCGTAAAGGTCGGACTTGAGACCGCCTCTGTGATGCCAAGCCCCTCGGCGATTCCCTGCGTGAAAACCGTCTTGCCCACCCCAAGATCCCCCATCAGTGTATAGATGTCACCCGGATTTGCGTATGCCCCGATGCGCTTTCCGAGCGCCCTTGTCTCCTCCGCTGAAAATGTCTCGTAAATCGTCTCTCTCATATCTTGTCCACTCTTCTACTTTGCCTTGATGCGGTATTTTGGAAGTTTCGTCTGCGCGAGCTTCACCAGCGCCCCGCAGCATTCCCCCAGCTGATCTCTCGGAATCACATACGCATGAATACGGTTGCTGTACACCAGCACGTTACTCTTGGTCACAACCATTTTATAAATCTGCTCCCACGGCAGCTCGGCATGGGCCTCCCCCTGACTTACCGCAATTCCATTCTCCCCCACTTCATAGTGCAATACTGCCCGCAACATCTCCGTCGATGCGAGTCTCTGCTTTGACCGAAGAAGCATACTAAAAGGCGGATACAACAAAAGAATTCCCCCACAAACCACATAGAGAAGCGTGTAACGCGACTCAACCTTTCCCCATGTAACTCCGGTCATCACGAACAAAAAAACGGATGCAATCACCGAAAACCACCCTTGGAATCCAGAATATAACTGGTACATATTAAAACGGTAGATGTCCTTTGCAGTCAGTGTAACATCAAATTCTATCGGCATAAACAAGTCCTCCTGTCCATATCGCTATCAGTATAGCATTTTTCGCACAAAAAGAAAAGGAGCTGTGACAAAATACAGCTGATGTATTTTGCCAAGCTCCTCTCTTACGCCCGTATGCTAGCGTCCGACTCCTTTTAAAATCGGTGAAATATGCTTGTAAATACCGAGTGTAATGCCCACAGAAACCAGTCCCTTTACAAAGGTGAACGGCATATTAAAGCAGATCAGGCACTGTAAAATGCTCTTCATCGGCGGGAGAATCTGCTGATAGACTGCGAGCACCATCTCCTCTGGCATAAATGCATAATAGACCGGATACACCAAAAAATAGTTGGATACGACACTGAACACCCCCATGATCACAGCGCCCAGAAGCGATCCAAGCAGAGCGCTCTTTTTGCTTTTTCTGTGCCTATAAATCAGTCCTGCCGGCAGCACGAACGCCACACCTAGAAGAAAGTTGGAAAGCTCCCCCACCCCTCCTGTCGTGCTGATGAGCAGATGCAGAAGATTCTTGACCAAACAAATCAAAACGCCGCAAAGTGGCCCCATCGCAAACGCCCCGATCAATGCCGGGAGCTCCGAAACGTCCATCTTGATAAAGCTCGGCATGAGAAACGGAATCGGGAAATCCAAAAACATCAGGATGAACGACACTGCGGACAGCATCGCTGTCACACTCAGATAGCGCGCCCCTGTCGCTCCCGTCATTTTGCTTTTTGTCGAGATAAAATTCATAATTGTCTTGTTTGTGTCCATCGCCACGCGTCTCCTTTTCTTTTGAGGAATCCGAGGTTGTCAAGCGTGCTTTGCAAAAATAAAAAACCCGGATAGTCATACTATCCGGGGCTTCT
>CAJLGN010000072.1 GCA_905206195.1 uncultured Roseburia sp. | reverse complement strand
ATTTGCAGCAGATTTACAGTCTGTCCCCTTTGGCCACTCGGGAATCTGCCCATTCAATATCAAGTTGTATTATCTTGACCGAGAAATATTATAGCATAGCAGCTGACTGTTTGCAAGAAATTTCTTGCATGCACTCAAGTTTCCTCGTTGCTACGCACAATCTCGAGAAATTCGTATTCAAATTTTCCGAGCTGTCGCGGCAGTCGCCAAAGTCTCGTGCAAGCACGGACCTTGGCTCGTTGCTACGCGCATAAAAAAAGACAGCCTCGAACGCTGCCTTTTTAGGAGAAGGTATTTTTACTATGGGGTATAGCAAAAACTATATATAATGTATTGGGGGTATTACGTGTATTATAATAACATGGTATGCGGTATAAGTGTGCACAAACTTCACAAATTCCACACTATAAAATTATGCATTTTGTACACCTCATGTAATCCCCCGCCCAACCCCCATCAAAAAAGTGTACAATCAGCCCTCAAATAATGCCTCAAACTCCTTCTGTCCAATTTTCTCCTTCTCCAAAAGAAGATTTGCACACGCCTCGAGAACGCTGCGGTTCTCAACAATCATCTGCTTTGCTCTCATATAACACTCGTCGATGATGCGCTTGATTTCCTGATCGATGGTGGTGGCAACCCCCTCGCCGTATCCTCTCGTGTGCGCGAGATCACGCCCGATGAAGACCTCGTCGTCATCGTTGTCATAGCAGATCAGGCCGATATTCTCGGACATTCCATATCTGGTCACCATGTCCTTGGCCATCCGAGTCGCCTGCTTGATATCTTGGGATGCCCCCGTGGTAATATCGTCAAAGACCAGCTCCTCCGCCACACGCCCGCCGAGCGAGACCACGATATCCTGCAGCATCTTTCCCTTGGTGTTGAACATATCGTCGCGCTCGGGCAGCGGCATCGTATAGCCCGCAGCGCCAGCGCCCGTCGGAATAATAGATACGGAATATACCGGTCCAACGTCCGGGAGCAGGTGGAACAAAATCGCATGCCCGGCCTCGTGGAACGCCGTGATGCGCTTCTCCTTCTCGGAAATCACGCGGCTCTTCTTCTCCGCCCCAATTCCCACCTTCACGAAGGACTTCCTGATGTCCTCCTGAATGATAAACACACGATCCTCCTTCGCCGCCACAATCGCCGCCTCATTCAGAAGATTCTCCAAATCCGCTCCGGTAAAGCCCGCCGTGGTCTGTGCAATCTGCTTTAAGTCCACGTCGTCCCCAAGCGGCTTATTCTTGGCGTGCACGCCGAGAATTTCCTCTCTGCCGCCCACATCCGGACGTCCGACATGCACTTTGCGGTCAAAACGTCCCGGGCGCATAATTGCCGGATCAAGGATATCTACACGGTTTGTCGCCGCCATTACGATGATTCCCTCATTCACGCCAAAGCCGTCCATCTCAACCAGCATCTGGTTTAGCGTCTGCTCGCGCTCGTCGTGTCCACCGCCCATACCGGTTCCACGCCGCCTAGCCACCGCGTCGATCTCGTCAATAAACACGATACAGGGTGCGTTCTTCTTCGCCTCCTCAAACAGATCGCGCACGCGGGAGGCCCCGACTCCGACGAACATCTCCACAAAATCAGAACCCGAGATGGTGAAAAACGGTACGCCCGCCTCCCCTGCGATCGCCTTTGCGAGGAGTGTCTTTCCCGTTCCCGGAGGTCCCACAAGAAGAACACCTTTCGGAATCCTTGCGCCGAGCTTTGTATATTTTTTCGGGGCCCGAAGGAAATCCACGATCTCCTCCAGCTCCTCCTTCTCCTCTTTTAGTCCCGCGACACTCGCAAATGTAATCCGTTTTGAGGGATCGTCCACCATCATCTTCGCACGGCTCTTGCCGAAATTCATCATCCTGCTCCCGCCGCCGGCAGAACCGGACGCCGCCTGACTCGTGGTCATGATGATGAATAAAATAAACACCGCCCCGAAACTGATGAGGTACGGCAGCAGCGTGAGCATCCAATTCTCCGCCGGGGGATTCTCCACCGCATAATTCTCAAACGCCTGCTCCCGCAGATAGCTCTCAAATTCACGCACATCACTCACCGCCAGCCTCTGTGTGGAAGAATCATCAAACGTGATATAGACATTTCCCGTCGGCACGTTGCCCCGGTTTGGGACGATCACCGCCTGTGCGACCTTTCCGTCCGCAAGTGCTGCCTCAAACTGCATTCTCGTAAAATTGTTCGTCGTCGTCTTCCCGTCCATCCAATACCAGATACCGATGACTGCCAGTATCAGGATCAGATAGATTCCGAATCCTCTATAACTGCTTCTCTTAATATTCAATCCGCTTCTCCTTTATTCCTCTATCTCAACAAATCCAATGTAGGGCAGATTGCGGTAGCGCTGATCATAGTCAAGCCCATAGCCCACCACAAATTCATCCGGAATCTCAAATCCGACATAGTCCACCGCCACATCCACGACCCTGCGCTCCGGCTTGTCAAGCAGCGTGCAGAGCTTTAAGCTCTTTGGATTTCTTGTTTTCAAATTCTCAAGCAAATAACTGAGTGTCCGCCCCGAGTCAATGATATCCTCTATGACGAGTACATTCTTTCCCTCGATACTGCTGTCCAGATCGTGTACGATCCGAACCACACCGCTTGAAGTTGTCCCCGCGCCGTAGCTCGACACGGACATAAACTCCATCTCCACCGGGGATGTGATATTCTTCGCCAGCTCACAGGTAAAAAATACAGACCCCTTCAGAATACAAATCAGGCACACCGGCTCGTCCCCGTACGCCGCGCTGATCTCCCTGCCGAGCTCTCTCACCCTCTGCTCTACCTGCTCCTCGCTAAGATAAACATTAATCTTTTTGATTTTCACGATAATTTCCTCCGCTTATCTGTATTTCCAATATCTTCCCTGTGTCCTGTTCTATCTTATAGTCGGCACCTATGCGCTCTCCGACCACCCAGATCACATGTGCCCCCTCCGCCAAAAGCCAGATATCATCTCTGTGCTCCCTCGGGATTTTCTCCCCGATAAAATACTCTTTCAGCCTCTTTCGGTGCCCCTGCCCGTCGATGATCAGATACTCGCCCCCCGCTCGCTTGCGAAACTGCAAACTCCTTTTTATCTTATCATAATTGAGCCACTTCGTATACGTTTTTTTCGGAATTTCATCCATTTCTCCTGGAAAATCCAGCACGCGCAGACGCAGCTCCCCATCAGGGAGAACAATTTTAATCTCCCCTCCGCTCTCCGCACGCCGAAGCTGATGCAGAGAAATCTCGTACGTCCCAGACTCCGCAGACTCCGCCTCCAAAATACGGCGAATACGGACGCCCTCGTACGTGCGATCCGCGCGCATCCCATATGGAAGATTGACCGCACGCCCCACCTGCAATCCAGCGAGCCTTACAACCGCCCCCACATGTGCGCTCCCCAGATCCTTTCTGCTGCCCGCGATCTCCCCCAGCACACGGAGCACAACCTCCTGCTGCAGCAGAGCCGGATACGCGAAAAACAGGCTCTGATCAATCTCCCGCCCCCCCGGCGCAGGGCGACACACATGCGATGCAACCTGGTCCGCCTCCGCCTCCAAATACTCGGAAAGCTCCAGGAACATTCCGGCGCTCCTGGTCATGTGGGCGATTGCCTGCGAGTTGATCTCCTTCAATCGAGGCAGTACCTCATGCCGAATCCAGTTCCTGCTGTAATCTGTGTCCCAGTTCGTCTCATCCTCGCAAAACCCCTGCCCCCGATCGAGCAGATAGCGCTCGATCTCACTTCTCGTCGCGGCGAGAAGCGGGCGGACGACCTCAATTCCGTCCGAAAGACGCCTTCTGGGGCGTATCCCCCCAAGCCCTCGGATGCCGCTCCCCCGAACCAGGTGAAACAGCATCGTCTCCGCGTTATCGTCCGCGTGATGTGCAAGTGCAATCTTCACCCGCTCCGCTCCGGACTGCTCTGCCACTTCACGGTAACATTCATAGCGCAGTGCGCGCGCCGCCTCCTCCAGCCCAATGCCCGCGCGGATCGAAGCCGCGGGCGCATCCACATGCCTCACCCGGCACGCAACGCCGCACTTTTTACAGAACTCCTCCACAAACGCGGCGTCCTGCAAACTCTCTTTTCCCCGAATCCCGTGCTCCACATGCACCGCGCTCAACGAAAATTCAATTTTTTCGCGCAATTCTATCAGTAAAAGCAGCAGGCATATGGAGTCCGCGCCCCCGGAAATTCCCGCCAGCACAAAATCGCCGTTCTCTATCAACTTTTCCTGTACAATCCAACGATATACCGCATCTGTCATGTAACTCCCCACTCTCCCAGGCGCATTCCAATCTTAATGATATCCATGCTCCATATCACAACACTCCGACCCGTCAGGATTTTTCCCAGATACAAGCCGCCAGCACTGTCATATCATCCTTGGCTTTTCCCCCGGTAAAGAGCATCGCACGCTCCATGATCCGCTTGGCGAGAATGCCCGGATTGTTTGTCTGTATACTGGAAATGACCTCCTGCATCGTCTCCTCCGGCTTTGGAACATGCAAATATTCTAACACACCATCTGTCACCATGACAACAAAATCGCCGTTTTTCAGCTCTATCTCACGCGTCTCTATATCAATCTGCGTCTTTGCGCCCACCGGAAGATTTGCCGAGGTGATGCAAAGGACCTCCTCCCCCCTCTTGATAAAAGTCGCAGCCGCCCCAATTTTGTAGAGCTGTGCCGCACCGCTGTACAGATTGACCTTGCACAGATCCACCGTCGAGTACAGATCATTTTCACCCTTCATTACCATCGCAGAATTCATCATGCGGATCGCCGTCTCCACCGAGAAACCAGCTTCCAAAAATCGCTCCACCAGATCCAGCACCATCTCGCTCTCCTTGCACGCGGTGCTCCCCGAACCCATGCCGTCTGACAGCCCAAGGAGCAGTTCTCCGCGATCTAGCTCCAGAAACGAAAAATTGTCTCCCGAGATCTTCGCCTCATCCTTTTTGAGGCGGGCAATCCCCTGCACACTCCGAAACACTGTATCCTCATACAGGACAAAGGATGCCGGCTCTTTTGAGATGAAGGTCCGCGCGTCCGCCGCCAACCGCATCTTTCGCTTGAGCACATGGCCCGCCGCCGCCAGAAATGTCTTCACGGCAATACAGCCACCCAGGCGGCTGCGAAGCGCCGCCGTGAGCTTCAGCCGCCCATCCACCGTCTCAATCAGATGCATGTCCTCAATCACAATGCCAAGTTCCTTCGCCCGGTAGCGAATCTCCGCCATCGCATGCTTCTCCCGCGCGTCCAAAAGCTGCTCCTCCCTGGCGCAGTCCTGCATGATGTAAGCCATCGCATCCAGCTGCTCCGCAATCACCTGGCGGTTCTCCAACAGTCTGTTATACCACGCGCGGTTTAGGCTCACCCGCTGGAACACATGCACAGCCTCCTCCACCATGTCATGACTTTTTTTGCAGTATTGTTCCAGCTGTACCTGCTCCGCCTGCCCCGGCACACCCCCGTGCCAGATACTCGCGATCATCTGCGAGAGGATGCCGTAGAGGGGAGTGGAATCTCTCTCCCAGCAGACGGCACAGGATTCACAGGACGCGCACACCTTCCCCGTCAGCTCATTTTGAATCTGCCCCAGCTCATCTGCCGTATAAGAATTGCGCTTTGCGCCCATGGTGTGGAAGATTCTGGATAACCCCTGAAAGGATTCCGCGTACCCGAGCAGCCGCTCCTCCTTCTCCCGCTCCGGTTTTTCCTCCGCGCCATTTCCAAACTCCCATGTGACCACAATATGCGCCATCCTATTTAGGAGGATAACCGCTCCAAATATAAAGACCCCCTCCAAAATGACAGCGGACATTCGAGGCTGATTGCGCAGTTCCAACAGCCCGCCTGCAAAGGAAAGGATAACCGTCGACACTGCCGCCATAAACCCGGCCATAATCGTTGGACAGCCCTCATTTGCCCACTCGATGAGACGGATGATCACCAGTATGACAAGCAGCGCCACCGCATATTTTACAACCGCCGTCGCCGGCATAAACAAAAACATTCCTATGTACATCATCCCAAGCAGCATGGGACCCCGCACCTGCTCCAGATAAAGCGCCGCAAAATACGCCGGAACGAGCGGGTAACAGCCCATCACACCAACGCTGCAGAGCACCCCGCCCCCCATGCTAAGTATCATTTGTCTTATGCTTGTTTTTTTCATGTCTTTCACTCCGTTTCCCTCCTTCTTTTCACTGCCGCATTTTCGGGCAAGCGCATTTGATTATAGGTGCGCTCCCCAAAAATGTTTGTCAAAGAAGGGGCCCGTTTTCAAAAACTTTTCGCCAAAATCTCCGAGCGTCTGTCTATTTTAAGGAATTCAAATAAGTTGATGGCTTTTAAGAATATCATCCACATGGTATACTATAAGCGATGAAAAACCGTCCACAGCAAACGAAAAAGGAGATTGCGATGACTTACACAGCAAACGGACACCGCTATGATACCATGCAGTACAATCGCTGCGGCGCAAGCGGCTTAAAGCTGCCTCTGGTATCCTTGGGATTTTGGCACAATTTTGGAGATACCGGAAGTTACGAGAACATGAGGGCGATGTGTCACACGGCTTTTGATGCCGGCATCACACATTTTGACCTCGCCAACAACTACGGCCCCGCACCGGGAAGCGCCGAGCGCAATCTAGGGAAGATCTTAAAGGAAGATTTCCTGCCCTACCGGGACGAGCTGATTATCAGCACAAAGGCGGGCTATATCCCCGTAAATACGCAGATACTTATATCATGCTGGAG
>CAJLGN010000071.1 GCA_905206195.1 uncultured Roseburia sp. | reverse complement strand
AAATACTGCACGCGTCGGCAGTTAAGTCTTCTGCCATGTAGTAGCGGTCATTGTAGAGAAAAAGCTGGTAGAAGGAGGCGTCTGAAACGGCAGCGTCAGATTCTCTCGTCAAGTAGATGTCCCCGTAGGCGACTGCTCCCGGTGCCCCCTCCGTCGTCACGGTGTAGGGCTCGTAGTAGCCGTTGATATAGTTGTCGATCGCGTCCCCGATGATGATCGGGCGGTAAAGCTCCACCGCGATGATGAGAAGTACCAGAAGGGTTGCGGCGGTCATGACCCATTTGTGCGGTTTTAAGTAAGCGAGAAGTCGTCTCATGCTATGCCACCTCCCTCTGCGGCCTCAAGCTGCTGTTTTTCAAACATATCCCGGTAAATTCCCTTTTTTTGCATCAGTTCCCCGTGATTTCCAATTTCTTTTGCCTCGCCCGCCTCCAACACCAGAATGATATCCGCGTGCTGGATGGTGGAGATACGGTGGGCGATCAAGATGGTGGTCTTGCCCGCACGGTTCTTTTTGAGATTGCGCAGGATGTGCTCCTCCGTGTCGGTGTCTACGGCGGAGAGGGCATCGTCCAAGATCAGAATCGGTGCGTCCTTCATCAGAGCTCTCGCGATGGAACTGCGCTGCTTCTGACCGCCGGAGAGGGTCACACCGCGCTCGCCGACGATCGTCTCATAGCCCTCCGGGAAGGACGCGATGCTCTCGTGGATGCAAGCCGCCTGGGTGGCCCGGATGATGGCGTCCATATCACCGTTCTCTGACCCGAAGATGATGTTCGATTTTAAGGTGTCTGAGAATAAAAAATTATCCTGCGGCACGTAGGCGATATTTTCACGAAGGGTCTTTAGAGAAATGGTGCGGATGTCCCTGCCGTCGATTTTAATCATGCCGGGCTCCGTGTCATAGAGGCGAAGCAGAAGATTCACCAGCGTGGACTTTCCATTTCCGGTGCGCCCGATCACCGCGAGTGTGGTCCCGGCGGGAATATGGAGACTGATATCCTTTAACGTCGGCGCGCTGTGTCCCTGATGGAGGAAAGTCAGGTGAGAAAAGTCGATATCTCCCCGCATTTCTTCCACAGGAACGGCGGTCTGCCGGTCAAAAATCTCCGGTTCTGCGTCGAACACTTCCTTGATACGGCGAAGGGATGCGCCGCCCTGGGAGAACATGTTGATGGCGTCCCCACAGGCTAACATTGGCCATACCAGCATGCCGATATACTGGTGAAAGGCAACAAAGCGCCCCAGCGTAATATCCCCCAGGAGAGCGAGATGGCCGCCGTAAATGAGCGTGATCAGACTGGAGAGACCTATGATGACATCAAGCAGCGGCATGACGACGGACTGCAAGCGCGCCACGCCCAGATTTTGTTCCATGGAATGTCGATTTGCCTTTGCGAAGGCGTACATTTCCGCGCGCTCCCGCACAAAAGCTTTGATGACCCGCACGCCGGAGAAGCTTTCCTGCACGAAATCTGTGAGCCTGGAGACGGCCTCCTGTCTCTTTAGAAAGCGGCTGTGGATGATTTTTCCGTAGTAGATCTCGCCCACGCAGATAAAGAACATGGGGATGATCGCGAGAAGGGTGAGTGGGATGTTGACGTAATACATCATCTGGCAGACGACCATCACTGTCATCACCGTGGCGTCGAAGACACAGATGATGGCCGGGCCGATGGACATGCGCACGGCATTTAGGTCGCTTGTAAACCGGGTCATCAGATCGCCCGTTCCCTGCCCGTTGTAGTATTCGACGTCCATTTTCTCGAGGTGGGCGAACATGTCGTTCCGCAGCTCCCGCTCGATGGAGCGGGAGGAGCCAAAGAGAAAATAGCGCCAGAGGAAGCGCCCGACGGCGAGGGAGAGACCCAGCACAAAAATAGAAATCAGACAGGAAATGACTCCCGACTGGTCCATGGCGTGGGCGGACAGCCCGTCGGTGATTGCGCCGGTCAACTTCGGGATGAAAAGATTGGCGAAATCCACCGCGAAGAGTGTCACAATTCCAGCAGTGTAGCGCAGCTTATGTTTTTTGATGTACGGAAGGATAAATGAAAATGCCTGCATAAAGTTTTCCCGGATGGGTGAGATCCACGCGGGAGAGTACCTCCTGATATCATATTTTACCTTTATTTTACCTTATTTTATCTATTCTAATATAATGATTTTGGTTGTGCAAGGAGAGAATGTGACAGAATCTGTAAAGAGGAGGGAGAGCCGCATTCAAATCGGGAACAATCCGCCTGGAAGAGGGTGTAGAGGTTTTGCGCGATAGAAAATTTCAGATCCAAAGAGAGGTAAATTCTGGAAATCCGAGAGGGGGAATCCTTGCCCAAACGGTAAAAATCTGATAGATTGTAAGAGAGAACAGGTGGGGCAAGAAAAGGGGGTTGGGATGAATACAAAGCAGATTCATTACTTTGTTGAGGTGACCAAAAGAAAAAGCTTTACAAAAGCGTCGCAGGAATTGTTTATCTGTCAGTCTGCGCTGAGCAAGGCGATTAAGGAGCTTGAGAAAGATCTGGGAGTTCAGCTGATTGACCGCGCGGCAAAGGGCTTTAGACTGACGCCGGAAGGAAAAAATATGTACGAGAAGGCACAGATATGCCTGAGGAAAATTGACGATGAGATGAATAGTCTTTATGACAGTCTGCACATTGAGCGGGGGGAGATACGGGTGGGGGTCCCGCCGGTCATAGGGACAGCTTTTTTTACGCACATCATGGATGTGTTTGCACATAAATACAGTGATATTAAAGTAAATATCAGCGAGGCTGGGGCAAATACGATCAAGACGAAAGTGGAGCGGGGGGAAGTTGATATCGGTGTTATTATCCTCCCATTTTCAGCGCCCGGATTTGAGGTTATGCCGGTGATACAGTCCAAGAATGTCCTGCTTGTCAACAAAAACCACAGGCTGGCGGGGTGCAGGGATGTCGCCTTTCTCGAGCTGGAGCATGAGGATTTCTACTCGTTGGATGAGACCTTTATGCTGTATGACCGAACGCTGCAGCTCTGCGGGCAGGCTGGGTTTGTACCGAAAATCATCGGAAAGAGTTCCCAGTGGGATTTTCTTGCAGGTATGGTGGCGGTGGATCGCGGAATCTGTATTCTTCCAGGTCCTATCATGAAGAAATATAATTCGGAGAATATTTGTATCCTGCAGTTGAAAGAGCCGGAATTTTATTGGGATATCGCGCTGCTTGTGAGATCGGACAAGTACATATCAAACGCAATTGAAAAATTTATTCAGGTCGTGCGGGAGGAAGGCCCAAAGCTGGTCTGAACCGGGAGAACAGAGTGCCGGAGAAATCTGGAAGTATGTGCATTAAAAGCACGATACTTTTAGAGGTCTTCGGCATTTATTATATTTTTTTTTCATAACATGAATGAAATTTATGAATTTTACACAAGAAATGGGGACGGATATACTGAGGGTAGGAACAAACCATTTTGGCCGGCAGAATGGACGAATATGTTTTTTTACGGAAGGAGATTCATACATGGTTGCAGTGGGAGATAAATATACGTTCAGCAAGCAGGTGACAAATGAGGATGTGCATAAATTCGCGGAGGTGACGGGAGATCACAATCCGCTGCATCTCGATGATGAGTATGCAAAGACGACGATGTTTGGAATGAGAATCGCGCACGGAATGATCGGAGCAGGGATTATTTCGGGGGCCATAGGAATGCATCTTCCAGGCCCTGGAACGACCTATCTCGCTCAGGATCTTTCATTCAAAAAGGCGGTGGCAATCGATGACACTGTGGTTGTGGAGCTGGAAATCACCGAGGTTATCCCGAAGAAGAGTTTTAGTATCGCAAAAATCAGCACTGTCTGTAAGAATCAGGACGGGGATGTAGTCATTGAGGGTGTTGCGACAGTAATACCACCACAGTAGGAGGGGAGAATATGGCAAAGATAATCAGCGCAAAGGAGGCCGCGGCCCTCATCAAGGACGGGGATACTGTAGGCATCAACGGGTTTGCCTTCGGATTCGGCTTTGCGGAGGAAGTGGCCGAGGCGATTGAGGAGAGATACATACAGGAGGCGCACCCGGCAAATCTCGATCTGATATTCGCGTCGGGCTGCGGTGACGGCGGAAGAAGCGGGCGCGGTATGGAGCATTTTGCAAGGGAGGGCATGGTGGAGCGAATCACTGCGGGCCATGTGGGACTTGCGAAAAATTTTAGCCGGATGATTTTTGAAAATAAAGTGAAGGCATATAACCTTCCGCAGGGTGTTGTGACCCATATGTTCCGCGCGGCGGCGGGGGGAAGACCGGGAGTCATCACACATGTGGGATTAAAGACCTTCGCGGATCCGCGCCTTGAGGGCGGGAAGATGAACGATATCACGACGGAGGAGCTGGTTCAGGTCGTCGAGATCAATGGGAAAGAACAACTGTTTTATCCGTCAAGGCCCCTGCAGGTTGGATTGATCCGCGGAACCTATGCGGATGAGGCGGGCAATATTTCTGTGAAAAAAGAGGGTGTTCTCCTGGAGACGCAGTACATTGCGCAGGCGGCAAGAAACTCGGGCGGTATCGTGATTGCGCAGGTGGAATACATCACAACGAAGGGCTCTATCCCGCCCACAGAGGTTGTCATTCCCGGAATTATGGTGGATTATATCGTAATCGCAAAAAAAGAAAATCACAAGATGAATTTCGGGACAGATTACAATCCATCCTTTACGGGTGAGGTGAGAAAGCCGCTAAGCCACATGGAGCGGATGCCGATGGGCGTGCGCAAGGTCATCGCGAAGAGATGTGCCTACGAGCTTGAGAAGAACACGACGATCAATCTTGGAATCGGGATGCCGGAGGGCGTGGCGGCGATCGCATCGGAGGAGGGAATCGGCGGGGAGCTGACCATGACAATCGAGGCGGGAGCCATCGGAGGAATTCCTGGAAGTGGATTTGATCTGGGCGCTGCAGCGAACGTGGAAGCAATCATTGGACAGCCGGGTATTTTTGATTATTATGACGGCGGCGGGCTGGATCAGACATTTCTTGGTCTCGCACAGGCAGACCGGAAAGGGAATATCAATGTGAGTAAGTTTAACGGCAGGATGGTGGGCTGCGGAGGATTTGTGAATATATCACAGAATACGAAGAAGGTGATCTACTGCGGCACCTTTACAGCCGGAAAATCCAATGTCGAAGTGAAGGACGGAAAACTGAATATCATTGAGGATGGAACATTTATCAAGTTTGTGGAGCAGGTCGAGCAGGTGAGCTTCAGCGGGGAATATGCAAATGAGACGGGCCAGGAGATTTTATATGTGACGGAGCGGGCGGTATTTCGCCTTGCGCCTGAGGGAATGGAGCTGATCGAGATTGCGCCGGGCGTTGATCTTGAGAAGGATATTCTCGCCAAAATGGAGTTTCGACCGTTGATTGCTTCCGACTTAAAAATTATGGATGAGAGATTTTTTACGGAGGAGGCACTGGGGTTAAAGAATCGTTAAAAAATGGAAAGGAAGTAAAAGGATATGATTGGTATTTTTTTGGGATTGGCTCTGCTGATATTTTTGGCATACAAGGGCTATAACATTATTTGGGTAGCTCCGCTGTGCGCGCTTGTGGTGGCTGTAACCGGAGGACTGAATCTGTTTGAGGCGTACACGGTCACCTACATGGAGGGGCTGGTCGGTTTTGCAAAATCATGGTTCCCGGTGTTCCTCTTTGGGGCCGTATACGGAAAGTTGATGGAGGTGACGGGGCAGGCGAACGCTGTGGCGGAAAAGCTTGCAAAGCTGATCGGAAGTAAGCGTGCCATCCTCGCAGTCATCATTACCTGCGCAGTTCTCACCTACGGCGGTGTGAGCCTGTTCGTGGCAGTGTTTGCTGTATCCTATGGCGGTGGCAATGTTCAAGGAGGCAAATGTTCCAAAGAGACTTCTCCCGGGCGCAATTGCCTGCGGATGTTTCACTTTTACTATGACGGCGCTGCCGGGCTCCCCACAGTTAAATAACCTGATTGCAGCACAGTATCTTGGCACAGATCCCATGGCGGCCCCGATACTGGGGATTGTCTCATCGGTGATTATGTTCGGAGGCGGTTATGCATGGCTGGTATATCGAGAGAAGAAGTTCACAGCAGCAGGAGAGGGATTTGGCGAGGATGAAGCGTTCGATCAGGTGGAGAGGCCAAAGGCAAACTGGATTCTTGGAATTATCTCACTTGTTATCGTGGTTGTCACACTGAATGTGCTGAAATGGGAGGCGCTTCTTGCACTGGGGGCAGGAATTATCTTTATCGTGATCAGCAATCCGATGCAGATTGGAAAGCAGATGAAGTATTTTATAGAATCTTTAAACGAGGGCGGTCAGGGAGCGGTTTTGGCAATTATGAACACGGCGGCAGCCGTTGGTTTTGGATCTATCGTAAAGGCTGTTCCAGGATTTGCGAAGTTGACAGATATTATGCTTGGAATCGGTGGGGGAAGTGGTTTTGGCGCTCTTGGCGCGGAGGCGGTTGCGATCACCACCCTGGCTGGAGCGACGGGATCTTCCTCCGGAGGTATGACAATTGCGCTGGAAGCACTTGGGGAGTATTATCTGCAGGTTGCGGCCTCCACGGGAATCAGTCCGGAGGTATTCCACAGAGTGGCTACTGTCGCATCCGGTGGTTTGGATTCGCTCCCGCACTGTGGCGCGGTGATCACTCTGCTCGCAGTTTGTAAGCTCAATCATAAGAAATCCTACGCGGATGTGGGAATGATCACTTGTGTCATCCCAATCATCGCGGTGGTTGCCATTGTAATTCTCGGAGCATTTGGTGTGGTTTAGGAGGATGAGAGCAGACTGACAAACAAAGGAAGGTTCTGCCTCACAG
>CAJLGN010000070.1 GCA_905206195.1 uncultured Roseburia sp. | reverse complement strand
GACTATCCCTGAGGCGGAAATTCTACAGGCTATTCACCGTCCCCTGGGCGCCCGCTCCCTGGACGGTGTGAAACGGCGCACCCGCGCCGGAATGGGGCGTTGTCAGTCAGGCTTCTGCTCGCCGCGCACGATGGAGATCTTAGAGCGCGAAGTCCCAATCGCCATTTTTGACATCACCAAAGGCGGCGTCGGTGGCAATCTCATCCTTGGCATGAACAAAGAGATCCCGGAGAAAGGGGAAAAATCATCATGAAAAATTACGATTTAGTTATTATTGGCGGCGGTCCAGCTGGACTTGCAGCGGCCGTTGCCGCGCGTGATGCCGGCATAGACAATATCCTCATCCTCGAGCGGGATAAAGAGCTTGGCGGCATCTTAAACCAGTGCATTCACAACGGATTCGGCCTGCACACCTTCAAGGAGGAACTGACCGGACCGGAATACGCTTCCCGCTTCATCGACCAGATCTCAGCCCGCGACATCGAATACAAACTGCATACGATGGTCATGGACATCGCTCCTCCCACCGGTCTCTCAATAGAAAAAAAGGTGACAGCGATGAACCGCGAGGACGGTATGTTCACCCTCTTTGCAAAGGCAGTCATTCTCGCGATGGGATGCAGAGAGCGCTCCAGAGGGGCGTTAAATATCCCGGGCTACCGCCCCGCCGGCATCTTTTCCGCCGGAACGGCACAGCGCCTCGTCAATATGGAGGGCTATATGCCGGGGCACGAGGTCGTAATCCTTGGCTCTGGGGACATCGGGCTAATTATAGCCAGACGTATGACCTTGGAGGGCGCGAAGGTTCAGGTCGTGGCCGAACTGATGCCCTACTCCGGCGGTCTAAAGCGCAATATTGTGCAGTGCCTTGACGACTTTGGCATCCCGTTAAAGCTTAATCACACCGTCATCGACATTGAGGGGAAGGAGCGTGTTACGGCGGTTACGATCGCCGCAGTCGGTGTGGACCGCAAACCGATCCCGGGCACCGAGGAGCGCTACTCCTGCGACACGCTGCTCCTCTCGTGCGGACTGATCCCCGAAAATGAATTGAGCAAGAGCGCCGGGGTGTCCATCAACCCAGTGACATGTGGCCCAATTGTGAACGATAGCCTTGAGACAACTGTGACCGGCATCTTCGCCTGCGGAAATGTATTGCACGTTCACGATCTTGTGGACTATGTCTCCCAGGAGGCCGAGGCAGCCGGAAAAAACGCTGCCGCTTACATCCGAAGCGGTAGCACTCCAGCCGCAAAGACAGTTGCAATTGTTCCGGCAGACGGCGTGCGCTACGCGGTTCCCGCATTCATCCGTCCCCGTGAGATGAACGATACACTGACGGTTCGCTTCCGCGTCGGAGCAGTTTACAAAAATTGCTCCACCGCCATCTACTTTGACGGCGAGCGAATCGGCACAAAAAAACGCCCCGTGATGGCACCGGGCGAGATGGAGCAAATCGTTTTAGACAAAAAGAAAATTGGCGAATACCCGGATTTGAAACAAATTACAATTCGCGTCGAGGAGGAAAAATAATATGGGTACAAGAGAACTCATCTGCATCTGCTGTCCGCTCGGCTGCCCGCTCACAGTCACCTTTAAGGAAGACGCGGCATCGGGCTCTGCCACAGTCACAGGGGTGGCCGGTAACACCTGTCCCCGAGGTGATACCTACGCCAAAAAAGAGGTCACCAATCCGACCCGCATTGCGACCTCTGTCATCCGCGTCGTGGACGGCGTCTGTCCGATGATAAATGTCAAGACCGCTTCGGCTATCCCGAAGGATAAAATGTTTGCCTGCATCGAGGCACTTAAAGATATCTCGGCTCGCGCTCCGATCAAAATCGGGGATATCCTTCTCGCCGATGTCGCAGGCACAGGCGTTGATGTCATTGCTGCTCGGAATGTGGATGCGAAGTGAACTTTTATGGGCAAGAGTTTTGAGTGCTTTCCCTGAAAACTCCATCTCGGGCGGCCACCCGCAGAAATCAAAACGACTTTTCGAGCGGAGGACGAGACCCATCCAAAAAAGAAGTGATCACCCCCTATTTTTTGTGTGGAAATCGGATTCTAGCTGTGCTATGCTTGATTTAAGACATGTAAAGAATGCAATCTGAAGCTCTCGAAGAGCAAAACTGAATTGAATGACATGGCGGTGACTGCCTATTAAGGGAAGCATTTGATATTCCAAGCGCAGAGCGGAACGATATGGCATCTCACTATTCAAGGTACAAAAATTGTAAAGCGTTTAAATTAAATAAAATATTCCACACGCACGGAACAGCGGGAGCACACCATGAAAAAAGAATTTCAGGAAGCCCTTGAGGATTCCCCCATTATCGCTGCCATCAAGGATGATGACGGCCTACAGAAATGCAAAACCTGCGACAGCCGCGTGATCTTCATTCTCTATGGCGACATCGTGACCATCGCAGACATCGTTTGGGCGGTCAAATCCTGCGGCAAAATCGCCATGGTTCATCTGGATCTGATCACCGGTCTAAGCGCCAAAGAAATCGCCGTTGACTTTATCAAAAAATATACCGGAGCGGACGGCATCATCACAACCAAACCGACGCTCATCAAGCGCGCAAAAGAGCTTGGCCTGCACACGATCCTGCGCCTGTTTGTCATCGATTCGATGGCATATGAGAACATCGACCGCCAGGTAAGCAGTGCGAGACCTGACCTGATTGAAGTTCTCCCCGCCTTAATGCCCAAGATTGTATCAAAAATCTGTGCGATTTCCCCCATCCCCGTCATTGCGGGCGGGCTGGTCTCCGACAAGGAGGACATTATGGCACTTTTTCAGGCCGGCGTCACAAGCGTCTCCTCCACAAATGAAACGATATGGTTCCTGTAATACGCAAAGGGGCTGTCACAAAATGCAACTTTCATCCTCTGCTTCTGTGCAGATTGATTCACCATTTTGCGACAGCCTCTTCACTCTTGTCACGCCGTTTTCACATCCGTCTTCACATCCTTCATGACAACCTTTAATAAGATGGGTGTCAAAAGTGTTGTCACAATTACCACGAGGACAATCGGCGCAAAGAGCACATCATCGAGCATACCGCTCGCATATCCCTTCTGAGCGACAATCAGCGCAACCTCACCGCGCGAAATCATACCGACGCCAATCTGCAGTGCCTCTCTCCTGTTACAACCGCAGAAGCGCGCGCCGAGACCACATCCTACAACCTTGCTTAAGATCGCGATCACAAGCAGTCCCACCGAAAAGATCCAGATGCTCGTATCCATGCCGCCGAGGGACACCTTCAATCCCACACTGGCAAAGAATACCGGCGAGAAAATCAGGTAGGACGGTATCTCACAGCGCCTTGCAACGTAGGGTCCAACTTTGAGCGTACACAACATCAATCCTGCAAAGTAAGCCCCTGTAATATCCGCAATTCCAAAAAATTCCTCAGAGATGTAGGCGAGCAAAAGACAAAATGCCACGCATAAAATAACCACTCTCCGCTTCTCATCCTGCCGCTCGACCGTCCGCCTGACATTCATGAGCAGAACGGTGACGACACTGATGAAAAGAAAATACGCCACAATCTTAACCAACACGCTCACGGGGCTTACCGTGGTATCCTTTAAGCTCGTCACAACCGTCAGCACGATAATACCTATGATATCATCCAAAACTGCAGCTCCCAGAATCGTCGTCCCGACTTTCCCCTTGAGTTTTCCCATCTCGCGCAGTGTCTCCACCGTAATACTCACCGAAGTCGCAGTCAAAACCACTCCGACAAAGACCGCTTTTAGCACCTCCGCGTAATCCGAAAAATCCGTGTGGAAATGAAACGCGTATCCCCAAAATCCTCCCACAAGCGGAACCACCACGCCGATCAGCGCTGTCACCAGGGACGCGACGCCATTTTTCTTAAGCTCACTCAAATCAGTCTCAAGTCCTGCGTTGAACATAAGAAGAATGACACCGATTTCCGCCAGGTCATCCAAAAATACTCCCGTCTCTCCCTGCAATGTGATCAGCGACAGGCAGGATGGTCCTAAAATTACACCTGCCGCCAGCGCGCCAACAACTGCAGGCATATGTACTTTTCTTGAAAATAATCCCAAAACTTTCGTCGAAATCAGGATAATTGCCAAGAACAGCAAAAATGAATACGATTCCATAGTCTATACGCCCTTTCTGTATGTTGTTTGTTAAATTTACGTCAAATCTTTCTCTTGCATTTTCTAGTTTACCTCTTCGCCCTGCAAATTGTAATTGGCGTTTTTAGCAAAAAAGTGTTAGAAAATCACTTTTTTTCGGCAACATTTACCAACGTGAAAAAACAGCCCACAGAGGGGCTGTTCTTTCGAGGAGTTTAGTTATGAAAATGTTAATCTATATAAAGGAAAGTTATCGAAGGACCTTTTTGGAAATATGCCTTTATCCATATCCCAAGGTTTTTTCACAACCGTGATGAGGTGTTGTGAGCTCCTTTCGATGATGTTAGTATACGCAAAAAATGTGTCCTAAGTATGTCGATTTTCGAAAAGGTTTCTAAAAAAATAAGAATCTCTTTTTAGATTTCTTTAATATTTTCTTCATTTTTGTTTAGATTCCTGTCCTCCGCGTTCAGCAATAGAAATCCAAGCCTGTTCATTTCATCGGAATCTGCGCTATTTCGAAGTATCACCGTCCCCTTTTCCGTCGAGGGATTTAAAAGTCCGCATTCCTTTAACCTCCGCTGCGTCTCCCGCGCCGTCCCCGCGCCCCCGTCAAAAATCTGCACTTGATTGCCAAGCACCCGCTCAATCATCCTCCTGACAAACGGATAGTGCGTGCATCCCAACACCACACAGTCCACGGAGTCAGCCTCAAATTCTGCGAAAATCCCCCGCAGAAACTGCTCCAGCTGCGCACTTTGCAGCTCTCCCCGCTCCACGTATTCGACCAGTCCCGGGCATGGCAGAGGAACAATATCCGCACACGCCTCAAACTGGCGCATCAGATTCCTAAATTTTTTCTCGCGCAGGGTCATCGGCGTCGCCATCACGAGTACCCGCGGATGCGTTTTCACCAGAACTGCCGGCTTTAGTGCTGGCTCAATCCCGATGACCGGCATCTGCGGATACTTTTCTCTGAGTACCTGAATGGCAGCGCTTGTCGCCGTGTTACACGCGACCACCAGCGCTTTGACTCCCATCCCGATCAGATAATCAGCGTCTGCACAGGTCAGCTCCTGCACCTCACGAAGCGTCTTCGTCCCGTAAGGCGCGTTTCTGGAATCCCCGAAAAAGATATAATTTTCATTTGGCATCCACGCCACCAGCTCCCGCAGCACGCTGATCCCACCGACACCAGAATCAAATACGCCGATGGGAAGATCTGTACGTGATACATCTGACGCCGCATACTCCATAACAAACTGCCTCCATTCAATTTTATCCAAAGACTTCAGCTTTCTTCCCAGACTGCGCGGCTCCCCCTATCGGTCTTCGCCACCGACAGTCTGTTCTCAATCTGTTCTTTTAATTCTGTCACGTGGGAGATAATCCCCACAAGCCTGTCTCCCCCAGCCAGCCCCGAGAGCACCTCAATCGCCTGCTTTCTGGACTGCGCATCCAAAGACCCGAACCCCTCATCAATAAACATCATATCCAGATGAACCGCCCCCGCCCTTCTTGTGACGATATCCGACAGTCCGAGAGCCATCGCAAGAGCCGCCAGGAAAGATTCCCCTCCGGAAAGCGTCTGGATGTCGCGCTCGCTGTCCGTGATGAGGCTATAGACAGACAAGTCCAACCCCTCGTTTGACTTGCGCCCCGCGCTCGCCTCCTTCAGCTTCAGCACAAACTGATGACCACTCATAGTCAAGAGCCGCTTGTTCGCCTCGCGGATAATCTGCCTGAAATACTGCCGCTGGACGAACGTCTCAAAGTCAATCTTTGCGGAGCCCGAAAGTCTCCCGTTCGCCGTGCGGTAAAGGCTCTTGACAACCTGATCCTTCTCTTCGAGCTCCTGCTTTCTGCGCAAAAATACACCGCTTCGCTCCAGCACATCAGCGTCTGTCTCCCACGCGCTGTGCATGCGAAGATGCGCACACTCAAGCTGTTCACACTCCTGCTGTGCCCGGGCAATCGCTTCAGAAATCGCGGCGATATCAAGTTCGGTTTTTCCGGCAGTCGCCTCGGAAAGTGCACGGATCTTCCCCTGATTCTCCTGGCACATCTCCCGGTATTCTGATGACTCCCGCTCCAGTCTCTGCCTGTCACCCTCCGGCAAAAGCGCCTCGCGATACTCCTTTTTCTCTGCAAATCCTGCCTTTTTCAGCGCCGCATCAAACAGGCAGAGAATCCTCTCACACTCCTGCTCCAACTCCTTTTCCTTCTGCGCCTCCTGCATCCGCTGTCCCTGCCGCATATCGATCTCCGCTTTTAGCTTCTCGTTCACCTGCTGCTTTCGCGCAAGTTCCGCTCTGCGGCGCCCTGTCTCGGATTCAAGCCACCCTTTTTTTGCCTGTGCCGCTTCCTCCGTCGCATAGGGAAGCTTCCCCCGGATCCCCGCAGTTTCCCGCTCGCACTCCCGCCAGTCGCGCTGTAGCTGCTCCATCTTCGCCCGGTTTACCACAGGCTCAACGGGATTGGTGTCCTCCGCACCGCTCCTGCCTTTTACTTTCCCCAAAAAAGAATTCACATAATCTTGTAATTCCCTCTCTGCATCACCGCAAATTCCCTCCGCCTCGACGATAAAATTACGCCGCTCCTGCTCCAAAAGAATTCCAAGCTCTCCCTCTTTGCGCTTCCACTCCTCAAACTTCCGATGGGCGTCCTCGCGCCGTGCCTCCGATGCCTCCCGCAGCTCCCTCGCGCGCTTGACATCCAATTCCCCGACCGCCTCCTGCGGCAAGATCGCGGGAGAGGGGTGGCTTTTAG
>CAJLGN010000069.1 GCA_905206195.1 uncultured Roseburia sp. | reverse complement strand
AAAAATATGGTCCACTTCACTATCTATAATCCCCTTAGTCCCAAAAGTCAAGAAAAGACTTGTAAATTTGGGAATATAGAATAAAATAAAAAAAGAACCTTATAAAAACGTTACCGCGGGCAGAATGTGTCAGAATTTGCGATGAAATACGGTGCTTGAGATCTTTTCAAATCGGATGATTATCTTTATAATGATGTAGAAAGTAATCGGGCGGACAAGCTATAGTCCATCGATGGAAAAGAGAGGTGATGTGCATGGATCAGGTCAGATTTTTTCTGGCGGAATATGCAATGGAATCTGGGATGCTGCTTTTGGCACTCATGGCGATTCTTTTGCTTGCCACATTACATAGGATGAGACGGATGCGAAGGCAGCTTCAGGAGCTTACAGGAAACACCGAGCGGATACTGACCGGGATGGAACAGATGCCGGCAAAACTGCGGAGCGAGATGTTGTGCGAAGCCAGTATGGAGGCGGAGCGGATGGCGGAGGTGTCAAAGTCCAGGGGAGAATCTTTTATGAAGGCCGATTGGACGGCGAAGCACAAGGCAGAGCAGAGCGGGATATTCGAGCTTGGGCAGAAGGCAGAGCAGGATGCAGGCGAGCTACAGGCTGCTGTTGGGCGGACCGGAGGAACGCCGGAGGAGTTGATTGACGCAGTGATCGAGGAGGTGTTCCCGTAGGGATCGTCCCCTCGCAGAAACCGCTTGCGGGATGAAAAAGGGTTTGATAAAATTAGGCTTAATCAAGAATTTGGGAATTAAGTCATTCTTTTCAGAGACAAAGGAGAGCAGACATGGGAAAAGTATCTTTTGACTATTCAAAGGCGGCAGGTTTTATCAGTGAGGAGGAGGTCTCCTATATGACGCGGCTTGTTGCCGATGCAAAGGAGCAGCTGGCGTCGAAAACCGGGGCAGGCAATGATTTTTTGGGCTGGATCGACCTTCCGGTAGATTATGACAAGGAAGAGTTTGCGAGGATCAAGAAAGCGGCGGAGAGAATTCAGGCGGATTCTGAGGTGCTCATCGTCATTGGCATTGGGGGATCCTATCTCGGAGCAAGAGCGGCGATCGAGTTCTTGCGGCATGGATTTTATAATAATTTACCGAAAGAGGTTCGCAAAACCCCGGAGATTTATTATGCGGGCAACAGCATCAGCAGCACTTATTTAAAGGGACTTGTGGATGTGATCGGGGATAGAGATTTTTCCGTAAATATCATCTCAAAGTCGGGAACCACCACGGAGCCTGCGATTGCTTTCCGCGTGTTCAAGGAGATGCTTGAGAAGAAATACGGAAAAGACGGAGCTGCGAAAAGAATTTATGCGACTACGGACAAGGCCAGAGGTGCGCTCAAGAATCTGGCAACGGAGGAGGGGTATGAGACCTTTGTTGTGCCCGACGACGTTGGAGGGCGCTTTTCCGTACTCACGGCAGTGGGTCTTCTTCCAATTGCGGTCAGTGGAGCAGACCTTGACAAGTTGATGGAGGGAGCTGCTGAGGGGAGAAAACTTGCGTTGGAGAAGGAATTTGCGGAGAACGATGCTCTACAGTATGCGGCAGTTCGCAACATCTTGCTTCGAAAGGGCAAATCTATCGAGGTGCTCGCCAATTACGAACCAAGTCTTCACTATGTGGCTGAGTGGTGGAAGCAGCTCTACGGCGAGAGCGAAGGAAAGGACCAGAAGGGCCTGTTCCCGGCATCCGTGGATCTGACCACCGATCTGCACTCTATGGGACAGTTCATTCAGGATGGCGCGCGCGTGATGTTCGAGACTGTGCTCAGTATCGAGAAATCGAGGGAGAGCGTGGTGATTGGCGAGGAGCCGACTGACCTGGATGGTTTAAACTATCTGGCTGGTAAGGATATGGATTTCGTGAATAAAAGTGCGATGAACGGAACGATTCTGGCACACACGGACGGAAATGTTCCAAATCTTATAATCACAATTCCGGAGCAGAATGAGTTCTACCTCGGAGAGCTGTTCTATCTCTTCGAGTTTGCGGTGGGTGTCAGTGGCTATCTCCTCGGCGTAAATCCATTCGATCAGCCGGGGGTGGAGAGCTACAAGAAAAATATGTTTGCACTTCTTGGAAAACCTGGCTATGAGGATGCCAGAGCGGCTTTGTTACAGAGATTATAATTGAAAAAGAAAAGATAAAATTTCAAAAAGAACAAAAAACTGCGCAAATCTGCTGAAATGAAGGATTTGCGCAGTTTTTTTGCCCTGCGTAACGGGATGAAATGGAGGAAGAATCAAAAGCTTGACAAAAGTGCGCCGCTTTGCTATAATGCCGATGTAACAAATCCGTAACAATTGTAATAAAGATGAATAAAATAGAACAAAGGTGTAATACTATTTCAATAATCTGGTAAACACCGATGGAGGTTTTTATGAATTTGAGAAAAAGGGTGGTTGAGGGTATTGTGGTTGCCGGTTCGCTGGTGATGATGAGCACAGCCGCTGACGCTGCGGATCGGGTTGTGGTGGAAGCGGCACCCATAGAAGCGGAGACAAGGACGGAATTAGCTACAAAGGGAACGGCGGGCGTGGTTGCCAGCATGGATCTGATTGAGGTCAGTGCACTGGAGAATCTTGGGACAGTGACTGCCGATATCACACAGGCGGAAACGACGATCGTTGCTGCCGGTGAGACACCGGAGGAAGTATTGCCCGAGGCAGCTCTTACGGAGGAGCAGGTGGCATGGCAGAACCGGGTGATGGCAGATGTAAACGAATTTTTATATGTCCGGGCAGCCGGAGACGAGAATGCGGAGATTGTAGGAAAGCTTTACAGGGGGGACGTGGCGGAGGTCGTGGAGTACGGTGATGTCTGGACACGCGTTGTATCGGGTAAGGTTGACGGGTATGTGATGAATGCCTACTGTTTATTTGGAGCAGATGCGATGAATTACGCATCTTTGAATTTTGATACACAAGCCGAGATTCAGACAAACGGACTTCGGGTGAGAAGAAGTGCAGATCCGGAGGGTTCTGTCATAGCGGCCGTGTCGACAGGTATGTCTTTGACGGTGGACAATGATGCGAATGCGGTGGACGGTTGGGTGGCGGTCACCTACGGTGGAGAGACGGGATATGTCAGTGCAGAATATGTGACGACAGAGCTTGCGCTCGGCGAAGCGGTCACCATCGAGGAGGAGCAGGCAGAACTTGCGAGAGCCGCGGAGGAAGCTGCGGCAGCGAAGGCTGCACAGGTGGGAAGCGCAGGAACTGTCCAAAATGCGGCGGTCGCAGTTTCTGTGGATGATGTCACTCTTCTCGCGGCATTGATTCAATGTGAGGCGGGAAATCAGCCTTACGAGGGTCAGCTCGCGGTGGGAGCTGTGGTTATGAACCGGGTGAAATCCGGTGGTTATGCAGGCAGTGTCTACGGAGTGATCTATCAGAGTGGTCAGTTTCCACCGGCAGGCAGAGGGGCTGTGGCCAATGTCATAGCACGCGGGCCGAAAGCAAGCTGTGTGCAGGCTGCGCAGGAGGCGATCAACGGTATGGATAATACCGGTGGAGCGACACATTTTCGCAGAGCAGAATCCGGTCAGCCGGGTGTCGTGATTGGAAACCACGTATTTTATTAAAATTTTTTATAGAAGAGATTAGGTTGGAAGAGATGGTTCTAGAAGCGAGCCATCTCTTCTTGTAATTTGAAATTAAATATAGTAATATAATATTGAAATAGGGGACAATACATCAAAGAGATTACTGTCGAAGCCAAAACAAAGGGAGGAACCAATTATGCCAGCATTAATTGTAGCATTTGTTGTTATGACACTTTTAGCATTAGCAATCGTAGCGTCCTGTATCAAGATTGTACCGCAGGCGCACGCGTTCATCGTGGAGCGATTGGGGGGATATCTCGCGACTTGGTCGGTGGGAATTCATTTTAAAATTCCATTTATCGACCGTGTGGCGAAGAAGGTGACATTGAAGGAGCAGGTGGTGGACTTTCCACCGCAGCCGGTAATCACCAAGGACAACGTAACTATGCAGATCGACACTGTCGTGTATTATCAGATCACGGATCCCAAACTGTATGCGTACGGGGTTGAGAATCCAATCATGGCGATTGAGAACCTGACTGCGACGACACTCCGCAATATCATTGGTGATTTGGAACTGGATGAGACATTGACCTCCAGAGAGACGATCAACACCAAGATGCGCGCGACGCTGGACGTGGCGACTGATCCGTGGGGAATCAAGGTAAACCGCGTCGAGCTCAAGAACATCATCCCGCCGGCAGCCATCCAGGATGCGATGGAGAAGCAGATGAAGGCGGAGCGTGAGCGAAGAGAAGCGATCCTGCGCGCGGAGGGCGAGAAGAAATCTACTGTTCTTGTCGCAGAGGGCAAGAAGGAATCCGCGATTTTGGATGCGGAAGCTGAGAAGCAGGCGGCGATCCTACGCGCGGAGGCGAAGAAGGAAGCCACGATCCGCGAGGCAGAAGGTCAGGCGGAGGCGATCTTAAAGATTCAGCAGGCAAATGCAGATGGTCTGCGCATGATCAAGGAGGCTGCGCCGGATCAAAGTGTCATCCAGCTAAAGAGTCTGGAAGCGTTTGCGAAGGCAGCGGACGGAAAAGCGACCAAGATTATCATTCCGTCGGAGATTCAGGGAATCGCCGGGCTGGCAAAGTCTGTGACGGAGATTGCATATCCTATGGATCCGGCAAATAAATAGAACATGGTGCAAATTGCGTGGTATTTACAGGCTGTCACTTCTGTGACAGCCATTGTTCCCTCAACACGAAGTCCCGCCGGGTGAGCGGTCGGTAGTTGCGGGAAAGAGGAGGGGGAGAAGCATGAATTTGGCAGGACGCAGTTTTTTAAAGTTGATGGATTATACACCGGAGGAGATTGTATATCTGATTGACCTCGCAGAGGAGCTAAAGGAGAAGAAAAAGAAGGGAATGGCGCACGATAGCCTGAGAGGGAAAAACATCGCGCTTATTTTTGAGAAGACCAGCACGCGGACACGCTGCGCATTTGAGGTCGCTGCGCACGATCTCGGTATGCATGTGACCTACCTGGATTCGTCCGGCTCTCAGATTGGTAAAAAGGAAAGTATCCCGGATACAGCCCGGGTTCTTGGAAGAATGTTTGACGGGATCGAATATCGCGGGTTTGGGCAGGACATCGTCGAGGAATTGGCGGAATATGCGGGAGTGCCAGTGTGGAATGGACTCACTAACGAGTTTCACCCGACGCAGATGCTCGCGGATATGCTCACCATTCGAGAGCACCTAGGACGACTAAAGGGCGTGAAGCTCGTGTACATGGGAGACGCCCGCTACAACATGGGCAATTCATTGATGGTGACCTGCGCAAAGCTTGGCATGGATTTTGTGGCTTGTACGTCCGCCAAGTATTTCCCGGATGAAGAGTTGATCGCTTACTGCAAAAAGACTGCGGCTGAGACGGGAGGGACAATCACGCTCACCGAGGATGTTGCAGCGGGAACAAAAGGTGCGGATGTCATTTACACGGATGTTTGGGTGTCCATGGGGGAGCCGGATGCAGTCTGGGAGGAGCGCTTGCGCGAACTGATGCCGTATCAGGTCAATCAAGCGGCGATGGAAAATGCCAAACCGGACGCGATCTTCATGCATTGTCTGCCGGCATTTCATGATCTAAAGACTGCCATTGGCAAGGAAGTATATCAGAAATTTGGGCACTCCGAGCTTGAGGTGACGGACGAAGTATTTGAGGGTGAGAGATCGGTTGTCTTTGACGAGGCCGAGAACCGCATGCACACCATCAAGGCTGTGATGCTCGCCACCCTGCGTGAGTGAGGATAGAGACGGGAATGAAAACGGAGTTACTGATTGCGCTCAGAGAGGCGGAGGACTATGTGTCCGGACAGGATCTGTGTGAGAAATTTGGAGTGTCAAGAACGGCAGTCTGGAAGGGAATCAACCAGCTAAAAGAAGCCGGGTATGAGATCGAGGCAGTCCCAAACCGCGGTTACCGGTTGGTTTCTGTGCCGGATTGTCTGAGCAGAGAGGAGCTAAAGAGCGTCTGCCGAACGGAGTGGGTTGGACAGGAGATACTCTATTTCCCGGTGGTGGATTCCACCAATACAAAGGCGAAGCAGCTTGCGGAGGGGGGATATCCGAGCGGGACGCTGGTGGTGGCGGAGCAGCAGGATGCGGGCAGAGGCAGAAGAGGCAGAGGATGGGAGGCCAGGAGGGGAACAGGGATCTTTATGACGCTGCTGTTAAAGCCGCAGATTGATCCGAGTGGGGCGCCCATGCTGACCCTGGTGGCAGCGCTTGCGGTATCCGCGGCGATCCGCAGAATTACAGGGCAGCCGGCAGGAATTAAATGGCCCAATGATATTGTAATGAACGGCAAAAAGGTCTGTGGGATTCTCACGGAGATGAGCGCGCAGTTTGACTATATCAATCATATCGTCATTGGCATCGGGATCAATGTACATAATGAGGATTTTCCCGGCGAGCTTCGCGGCAAGGCGACGTCGATTTTTTTGGAGACGGGGAGACGGCAGAATCGGGCGGAGTTGATCGAGGAGGTCTGGGAGCAGTTTGAGCGCTACTATGCAATTTTTCTGGGGACGGAAGATCTCAGTGGACTTGTGAAAGAATATGACGCGCATCTGGTCAACCTTCACCAGACCGTAAAGGTTTTAGATCCGAAGGAACCTTTTGAGGGGAAAGCGATGGGAATCAGCGCGCGGGGTGAGCTGATTGTCGATACGTGGGAGAGCCGGAGACTGGTGTCCTCGGGGGAGGTTTCTGTGCGGGGTATTTACGGCTACGTGTAGTGGCCGGTATTTTGGAGTCGTCCGCGTGATGGAGTGGAAAGAGAGGCAGGATATGCAAGAAGTAGTGCTCTGCGGCGCGAGCGCATACAATAGAAAGTTTTATCTGAA
>CAJLGN010000068.1 GCA_905206195.1 uncultured Roseburia sp. | reverse complement strand
AAATAATTTATAGAAAATAATAAAAGAGGTGCCGGTAACGGTGCCTCTTTTTATGTAGAGACTGTCGCAAAATGCAACTTTCATCTCCTGCTCCCGTGCAGTTGATTTGCCATTTTACGACAGTCTCTTCTTTTTGACTGCTCTCATTCTATTCCAAGAATCTTTTTCACAGTGGAGGCCATCTCCTCCACCTCGCAGACAGTGTCGTGCAAGACTTTGGCACTCCGAATCTCCTCGATCGCCTGCGGGATCTCTACATTTCCAATCTTACTCAGCTCATCCACCAGCGCAAAGTCAGACATGGCATCATATTTTCCGTCTATGGCGTTCATGACACTTCGCGAAAACTTAAATGGGCTCGCCGTGGAAGCGATCACGGTCTTCGTGTCCAAATCCCCGGTTTCCTTCTTATACTTCTGATAGACACCAGAGGCCACTGCGGTATGCGTGTCAATAATATACCCCGTCTCCTCGTAGAGAGCTCGGATCACCTGCGCAGTCTCCTCCCCGCTGGTGTAATTTCCGTAAAAGTCCTTAAGCTGCTCCCTCATCTCCGGTGCAATCTTGTACTTTCCGTCCGTGGAGAGCGCCCGCATCAACTCTGCATTCTTCTCCGCGTCATTTCCCGCAATGCGGTAGATTAAGCGCTCCAGGTTGCTGGAAATCAGAATATCCATAGACGGCGAATTGGTCAGCATAAATTCCCGGTTCTTATCGTAAGTTCCAGTTGTAAAAAAGTCGTAGAGCACCCGGTTTTCATTGGACGCACAGATCAGCTTCGCGATCGGTACCCCCATATTTTTAGCATAGAAAGCGGCGAGGATATTTCCGAAGTTTCCGGTTGGTACAACCACATTGATCGGCTCACCCTGTGCCAGTACGCCGCTCTCATACAGTTTTGCATAGGAATACACATAGTAGACAATCTGTGGCACCAGACGCCCGACATTGATCGAATTCGCGGAGGAGAACTGGTAGCCCGCCGCATCCATCTGTGCCGCAAATGCCTTGTCGGAGAACATCTGCTTGACCCCGGTCTGCGCCTGATCAAAATTGCCGTGAATACCGATGACAAAAGTATTGGCTCCTCTCTGCGTCACCATCTGCTTCTCCTGAATGGGACTGACGCCATTCTTTGGATAGAACACGATAATCCTTGTGCCCGGCACATCCGCAAAGCCCGCCAAAGCAGCCTTTCCGGTGTCTCCGGAAGTGGCCGTGAGGATCACGATCTCATGTTTCACATCATTTTTCTTCGCCGCCGTTGTCAGAAGATACGGCAGAATGGAGAGTGCCATATCCTTAAACGCGATCGTTTGCCCATGGAACAGTTCGAGATAATAAGCGCCATCTGCATCCACAAGGGGAGCGATCTCCCGGGTATCGAACTTGCTGTCATATGCGGAATGAATGCAGTGCCACAGCTCTTCTTCCGTAAAATCCGTTAGAAATCGCTTCAACACCTCGAACGCAGTCTCCTGGTAAGTCATTTTTGCAAGCTCATCCAAAGTGATGTCCAACTTCGGAATCTCCGCCGGTACAAACAATCCCCCGTCATTTGCCAAACCTCTTAAAATTGCCTGAGATGCCGTTGCCCTTTCCCCCGCATCTCTTGTGCTCACATACATCAATTCCATTCCCGTAAACCTCTTATCCTCATATTTCCGCTCTAAGCGACTTTCACACATTATATAGGAAACTGCACATTCATGTCAATGCTTTACCACACTAAATTTTTATATGGCCCGCTTGCAAATTCTGTCGTTTTTTGTTACTGTGTAACCATCACATAAATACATCATAAGCTTTATTCACAGAATCTTTATCGTCAATAGGAGGCACCTATGTTACCCGGAGTATCCGCCGCAACGAAAAAAAACGGAACCGTCTACTATCGCTCCAGCATCACATACCGAAGCAAACACATTAGCCTGGGAAGCTTCCACGGCGAGGCAGAGGCAGCCACCGCCTATCTCCACGCGCAGAAATTATTGTCCGATCCCACCTTGGCGCTCTCCTCTGTCTTTGATTACAGTGCGGTTCTCCCTTTTGACAAGGCGATTGTTCTCCTGAACTTTCGCGATAATCGACTTTATTTCAGAAATCCAATCTATCTTCGCAAAGGATACTTCAGCTATTTCCTCTCCCCGGCGCTTGAGTTGAAATTCGACATTGACGATCTGTTCTATTATTCAAGCCACAAAATTCAGAAGCGCCAGGGACATCTCTTTGTCAGCGACTACGGCATGCAGTACTCAATCCTCTCCCGCTACGGCATCCGCCCTTACGCGGTTGCCGGACGCGACTATACATTTGTCAACGGCGACACTCTCGATTTCCGCTATTCCAACATCGCAGTGCAGAATCGCTTTCACGGTGTACAGAAGACCATCCGGGGAGGCGCAGTAAAATATACTGCCGCAATCCACATCAACGGCAACTATCAGATTGGCACGTATCCCTCAGAGGAGAAGGCCGCCATCGCCTACAACAAGGCCGCCGACCTCGCCAAAGCTGCGGGGATACAAAAAAATTTCCCGGAAAACTATATCGATTCCTGCTCCCCCAGAGAATACGCAGAGCTCTACACCGATCTGCAACTCTCCCCCCGCTATCTCAGCTATCTCGACCAGTTAAAAGGGCTGCCACAGAACACATGAATCTCCTTCCTTTGCTCTGCGGCAGCCGCTTTGTCCCCTATTTCTGATTGATATAATTCACAAGTCCTTCGCAGTCGATGATCCTCTGCATAAACGGTGGAAACGCTTGCCCACGATAAGTGGCACCTGTCGTCCGATCCGTGATCACACCTGTATCAAAGTCCACCTCCACCTCATCGCCCGCCGCGATCGCGCGCGCCGCCTGTGGGCACTCGATAATTGGCAGCCCAATATTAATTGCATTCCGATAAAAAATGCGTGCAAATGTCTCCGCGATCACACAGCTGATCCCCGCCGCTTTGATGGCGATCGGAGCGTGCTCTCTTGAGGAACCGCATCCAAAATTCTTATTTGCTACAATGAGATCCCCAGACTTTACCCTCTTCACAAAATCTGTGTCGATGTCCTCCATACAGTGCGCCGCAAGCTCTCTGGGATCGGAGGAATTTAAGTACCTTGCCGGAATGATGACATCCGTATCCACGTTGTCGCCATACTTGAATACATGACCCTTTGCTGATTTCATGTCCCTTCTCCTTCTATCATTTTACTGCCTTCCCGCATCTTCCAGACTCCTATTCCTGGATCGCCTGAGGACCGCACAATTTTCCTGCTACCGCGCTCGCCGCCGCAACTGCAGGGCTTGCGAGATAGATCTCAGACTCCACATGACCCATTCTTCCCACAAAGTTGCGGTTTGTGGTGGATACGCACCGCTCTCCCTCCGCGAGAATTCCCATGTAGCCGCCCAGACAAGGCCCACAGGTCGGCGTACTCACAATCGCCCCGGCCTCAATGAAAATCTTAAGCAGCCCCTCCGCCATCGCATCCAGATAAATCTGCTGTGTGGCTGGAATCACAATCGCACGCACGCCCTTCGCCACCTTTTTTCCTTTTAAAATGGAAGCTGCAGCGCGGAGATCTTCCATTCTTCCGTTTGTGCAGGAGCCGATCACCACCTGATGGATGGAAATATCCCCCACCTCGTCAATGACTCTCGTATTATCCGGGAGATGCGGAAACGCCACAGTTGGCCTTAACGCGCTAAGATCAATCGTGTATTCCTCCTCGTATTCCGCGTCCGCATCTGCCTCATAGACCGTGTAGGGACGCTTCGAGTGTACTTCCATATATTTTTTCGCACGGTCATCCACCGGGAAGATTCCGTTCTTGCCGCCCGCCTCAATCGCCATGTTGGCAATTGTAAACCGGTCGTCCATCGTCAGATGAGAAATCCCATCCCCCGTGAACTCCATCGATCTGTAGAGCGCTCCGTCCACGCCGATCCTGCCGATGATATGTAAAATAATATCCTTTCCACCAATCCACTTCGCCGGCTTTCCAGTCAGATTGAACTTTATCGCCGCCGGAACCTTAAACCATGCTTTTCCCGTCGCCATACCTGCCGCCATATCCGTGCTGCCGACGCCCGTGGAGAACGCACCCAGGGCGCCGTAAGTGCAGGTGTGTGAGTCGGCACCGATGATGACATCCCCCGCCACCGTGAGTCCCTTCTCCGGCAGCAGTGCATGCTCGATTCCCATCTCCCCAACGTCAAAGAAGTTCGTGATGTCGTGTCTGCAGGCAAATTCCCGGACACATTTGCAGTGCTGGGCCGACTTGATATCCTTGTTCGGCACAAAATGATCCAGCACCAGCGCGATCTTATCTCTGTCGAACACACCTTCCACCTTCATCTTATCCATCTCGTGGATCGCCACCGGCGCTGTGATGTCATTCCCGAGCACCAAATCCAAATCCGCCTCGATGAGCTCTCCTGCGCAGACCGAAGAAAGCCCCGCGTGCGCTGCAAGGATCTTCTGTGTCATCGTCATCCCCATGTCCATCCCTCCTGAACCATCTCAAATCTTTTATGCTTTTGTATCTTTGTAAGCACTTTCCTTTAGCGTTCCGACTTATCTGATCAAATTTTATCACAGGGAACACTATAATAAAAATACATAATAAATATATTTACCATAACTTATTCTCATGTTATAATTTTTCTATTAAAAATGTACTCTGCCACCACATCACCGGACAAAAGGAGTTATCATGAATCAAAATCTCTCTTCCTATCGAATTTTTTATGCGGTCGCAAGCACCGGAAATATTTCAAAAGCCGCCAAGGAGCTCTATATCAGTCAGCCAGCCATCAGCAAATCCATCCAAAAGCTCGAGGAGTCCGTCGGGTGTCGTCTTTTTTCCAGAAGCTCGCGCGGTGTGATTCTCACCGAGGAAGGAAAACTGCTGTACGATCACGTCAGGTCTGCATTTGAGACGCTGACACTCGGCGAGGAGAAGCTAAAACGCTCCATCGAGCTGGGCGTTGGCCATTTAAAAATCGGTGTCAGCTCCACGCTCTGCAAATACATCCTCCTCCCCTATTTAAAGGAGTTCATACGCCAAAATCCACATATTTCTATCTCCATCAGCTGCCAGTCGACGAATGAGACCCTAAAGCTTTTGGAGGAGAACAAGATCGATATCGGTCTCGTCGGAAAGCCCGCAAATCTCAAGCATATCCATTTCGATTTTCTGGAGGAGATCGAGGATGTGTTCGTGGCGGCAAAGGATTATCTGCGCAATTTAAACACCCGCGGCATCGGGAGAGATGAGATTCTCTCCAACGCCACGCTCATGCTGCTCGATCAAAATAATATGACAAGACAATATATCGATCATTATCTGCGGGAGAACCAAATTGCAGTGCAGGATTCCATCGACATCTCCGACATGGATCTGCTGATCGCATTTGCCCGCATCGGTGTCGGTGTCGCCAGTGTGATTAAAAACTTCGTCCAATCAGATCTGGAGGGCGGCTCACTGGTGGAAATTCCACTTGACATCCCCCTCCCCCGGCGCGAGGTCGGGTTTGCATACCGCACCAACGCCAAACCACCGAAATCGCTCGAGGAATTTATTCGCTTCTACAAAGAGCTCCAGGCCTGAACTTTTTACGCGCGTTTTTTTCAAATGCATACACCCAGTTGGCCTTTAGGAAGTAGATCAAAAATATTGCCGAGCTGATCGACCATGTCAACGGATACGCCCAAAAGATCACCTGAATCTTCGGGATAAAATGCACCGTGATCGTGATGTAGGTGATTCTTATGATGCACCATGAGAACAGCATAACAAACATCGGCACGGTGGATTTTCCCGCACCGCGCATGATGCCTGCAATGCAGTGTGAGAGAGCCAAAAAGCAATAAAACAGCGCCTCCACATGCGCCTGCCTTGTGGCGATCTCCACCACCTGTGGGCTATCGTCAAATGCCGCGGCAAAATACGGGATCAAAAAATGGACAAGCACGCCCACCAGCTCCGCCAGCGTCACGGAGCAGGCGATGCCAAAATACGCTCCCTTTTTTGCGCGGTCATACTGTCCCGCCCCCAGATTCTGCCCGATAAAGGTCGTCAGCGCCATCGCAAAGCAGGTGATCGGCAAAAACGCAAATCCCTCAATCTTTGAGTAGACACCGCAGCCCGCCACCGCCATGACGCCAAATTTATTGATATTTGACTGCACCACGATATTCGCGATGGAGATGATCGAATTCTGCATGCCGGACGGCAGACCAATTCCAATGATCTGCCGAAAAAGCACCGAATGAAAACGAATCTCCCGAATACGCACCCGGTAGACCTCCTGTGTTCGCACCAGACGGATCAGGCAGAGTGCCGCGCTCGCCGCCTGGGAGATCACCGTCGCCAGAGCCGCGGAACCCACACCCCAGCGAAACACACCGACAAACAGAAGATCCAGCACGACATTCACAATCGAGGAAAAAATCAGGTAGTAAAGTGGATGTCTGCTATCCCCCACCGCCTGCAAAATTCCCATCACAATATTGTACATGACAAATGCGAGAGAACCTGCAAAATACGTCCGAAAATAGACGATGGAGTTCGGGAGTACCGACTCCGGCGTTCCCATCAGCACCAGAATCTGCGGTGCCAAAAACATTCCCACCACGGTGAGCAGAAGTCCCGCCGCCAGACCAAACGCCACGTCTGTGTGCACCGCCTTCTTTAATCCCTCCAAATCTTTCGCCCCGTAGTATTTGGAAATCACCACGCCAGCGCCGACCGAAATTCCGCCAAAAAATCCCACCAACAGAAAAATCAGACTGCCGGAGGAGGTCACTGCCGCCAGCGCGTCGCTTCCGAGAAAATTTCCCACGATCAATGAATCCACCGTGCTATAGAGTTGTTGAAATAAATTTCCCAAAAAGAGGGGGATTGCAAACGACACAATCCCCTTC
>CAJLGN010000067.1 GCA_905206195.1 uncultured Roseburia sp. | reverse complement strand
GGTCGCCTCCTCCTCCGAGGACACCGGGCGCACCGTCGCGATGAATCTGGATTTTTTCTCTGTGATTTCCCCTTCCCCGCCAGAATATACCGTCTTCATAAATACATACTCTCTCTTCCCTGCCATTCTTAATTAATAAAATACTACCATGCTTATTTCCCATTTTGCAATATTATTCCTTAAGAAAATATGAAGAAAACATGGTATTTTCAGTTTTTTCTTTATTCTGACAGCTTTCTTTGGTATAATACAGTGATAATGAATTTGAAAAAAGGAGGCCTACTATGAATTATGGCAAGAAACGTACGCGGAAGCGCGAACGAGAGCTCGCTTCCAAAAGTACCATGATTCGCAAAAAATTTAGTGTGGTTTTTTGCAAGGCATTGCTCATATGCTTTTTTGCAGTCGCGGTGATTGGCGGCTGTGCTGGATTCGGCGTGCTCGCTGGATTCATCGACTCCGCTCCGTCCATCGAGGACATCGATGCGACACCGACCGGCTACCTTACCACCGTGCTTGATGCGGATGGCAATACAACCGCGACTCTGGTCGCATCCGGATCCAACCGGAAATATGTCACCATCGACGAGATTCCCCTAAATCTGCAGCACGCTTTTGTTGCGATCGAGGACGAGCGCTTCTACGATCACAACGGCATCGACGTAAGGGGTATTCTCCGCGCTGGTATGGTCGGTATCACCTCCGGCAATTTTTCCGAGGGCGCCAGCACCATCACACAGCAGCTTCTAAAGAACAACGTGTTTACCGACTGGACCAGTGAGAGCTCCTTCGCGGACAAGCTCGAGCGCAAAATTCAGGAGCAATATCTGGCACTGGAACTGGAGAAGGTAGTTGACAAAGACTGGATTCTTGAGAACTATCTAAACACCATCAATCTCGGGCAGAACTCGCTCGGCGTCGGCGTTGCGTCGGAGCGCTATTTTGGAAAAGACGTATCGGACCTGACGCTCTCTGAGAGTGCGGTACTCGCCGCGATCACAAAGAGCCCTACCGGTTATAATCCGATCTCAAACGCCAAGAACAACGCGACGAGACGGCAAAAGGTCTTGGACAATATGCTCGAGCAGGAATATATCAGCCAGTCAGAATACGATGATGCGCTCGCTGACAACGTGTACGACCGCATCCAGCTTGTCAATGTGGAGAAGGAAGATGTGAATATCAACTCCTATTTCGTGGATGAGTTGACAAACGAGGTCATACAAGATCTCATCGAACAGCTTGGCTACACGGAAACGCAGGCGTACAAAGCACTCTATCAGGGTGGTCTGACCATTGAGTCCACACAGGATCCAGCGATCCAGACGATCTGTGATGAGGAAATCAATAATCTGGATAATTACGCTTCCGCCCCAAAGATTTCCTTCTCCTACCGGGTGTCCATTCAGTCCCCGGACGGTACCATATCACATTACAGTGACCAGACGATGCTCTCCTATTACCAGTCGGCAAACAAGAAATACAATATCAATTTCTCTTCCGAGGAAGATGCCCAGGCTGCCATCGAGAAGTACAAGACCGACATCATGAAGGACGGCGATACCATCGTCGAGGGAAGCGAGACCGTCACCTACACGCTGCAGCCCCAGACTGCTTTGACCATCATTGATCAGAGCACCGGCGAGGTCAAGGCCATCGTCGGAGGGCGGGGTGAGAAAACCGGAAATAAGACGCTCAACCGTGCCACAGACACTCCCAGACAGCCCGGCTCAACCTTCAAGATCATCGCGTCCTTCGCACCAGCTCTGGATGCCGGAGGCCTGACTCTGGCGTCGGTTCAGGATGACGCTCCTTATAACTATACGACCGGAGAGGGTAAAGCTGTAAACAATTACGACAAGCGTTACCGCGGCTTTACCACACTGCGCGAAGCAATCACGACTTCCATCAATGTCGTGACCGTCAAGACACTTGCGCAGATCGGTCCCTCCCTCGGGTATGACTATATTCGCAGCTTCGGCTTCACCACGGTCGGCATTGAGGAGAGCGGCAATGAGACACTCGCCCTCGGCGGTCTCTCCTACGGTGTGACGAATCTCGAATTGACTGCGGCCTACGCAACCATCGCTGGAGGCGGCACCTACCTCAAGCCGAAGTTTTACACGAGGATCTTAGATCACGACGGCAACGTCCTGATAGACAATACTTCACCAGAGTCACATACTGTTCTCAAGGATACCACCGCATGGCTTCTGACGGACGCCATGAAAGATGTCATGACCCAGGGAACCGGCACAAGCGCATACTTTGGGAGCAGTATGGCACAGGCGGGCAAATCCGGAACAACAACCAACAGCCGAGACGCTCTGTTTGCGGGGTACACACCTTATTATACCTGCGTCGTGTGGGGCGGCTACGACGACAATACGTCACAGAGCGGTCAGAGCACCAATTATCCGAAGACGATCTGGAAAGCGGTCATGAAGCGCATCCACGAAGACCTCCCCTTTAAGGATTTTGAAAAGCCGGACGGCATCGTGACTGCAGCTGTGTGCAAAGAGTCCGGAAAACTCCCCATCGAGGGCGTGTGCACCAACGACCCGCGCGGCAGCACCGTTTACACCGAATATTTTGCGGAGGGAACGGTTCCCACCGAATATTGTGATCATCATATTCTGGCAAATATCTGTACGGAGTCCGGTCAGCTTGCAGGAAGCAATTGTCCGTACACCCAAGCCTCGGGCGTATATGTCATCGGTGGGTCTCCGACAACGGAGGATGCCCCGTACCTGCTGACAGAAGAATCATTGGCGAACGTCTGCACACTCCACAATGCGCCTGCCACACCTTACCAGAATGCCCCATTCAACCCGGTTCCAGGTGTCGACAATACCGCAGTGCCACCGTCAGATGCACCGCCGCAATGATAGAATTATCATTCATAGTCAAAAAAAGATACTCCGAAAGCTATAATTAAACCGACCTCCCATGAGTCAGACTTAAAAATCAAACTTATGGGAGGTCGGTTTTTTATAACAAAATATCATTTTCAATTAAAACAAAAAATTGTTCAGACCCGCGTAGGCCGTCTCATATCAGACTTTCTTGCAGGGCAATTACTTGACCGGCAGAAAAAAACTCTGCCTCTGCCGGATCATGCGTGACCAAAATGACCGTAAAGCCTTTACAGCTTTCTAAAGTATACTTCATGACGAACTCCTTTGTGACGGTATCCAGCCCTCGAAAAGGCTCGTCCAAAAATAAGATGTCATATTGGCTCATCAACGCCCGCAAGATGGCAACACGGCGTTTCATGCCTCCGGAAAATTCGCAAATCGGCTGCGATTCACAATTTACAAGACCCACAGTATGCATGGCCTCCAGCACCTGCTCTATTGTGGCATGCGCTGCGGTTAGACGTATATTGGCGATCGGATTTAAGTTTTCGCAGAGTCGGTCCTCCTGAAAGACGGCACTGCGACGCAAACCAGATAACCCTGTAATCTGTCCGCTATCCGGATCCTCCAATCCCATCAAAATTCTAAGCAGGGTCGTTTTTCCAGATCCGGAGGGCGCCATAATACAAGTAATTTTCCCCGCCGGGACAACCGCAGAAAAATGATTCAGCACTATTTTCCCCGCATAACTTTTGCTGATATTGTGTATCACGATATCTGTCACGCTTTACACCCTCTCTAAAATTCGATTGCTCCTTTTCAAAAAAAGGAGAAAAAGCTTTTCAAAAGTAACACTGATTAACACAATCACCAACGTCCAGGCAAACAAATCCGGTGTATCAAGATAAATCTTTGCCTGTTGGAGCATTTCGCCGATCGACCCCCGCGGCATCCCGATTACCTCGGCAGCAATTCCAGATTTCCAGCAGAGCCCAAGCGCGATTTCACAGCCGGAGGAAAAAAACGGCATGATCTGTGGTAAATACAAATAGCGAACGCTTCTCCCCGCAGGCACAGAAAAAACTTCTGCCATCTCAACAATTTATCTCGGTATCGCTTCGATTCCGTTTCATGTATTGGTATACACCACCGGAAGCATCATGAGTAACGAAATAAAAACAGAAAGATTCCGCGACGAAAACCAGAGTAACGCCAGTATGATAAAAGATGCCACTGGAATGGTTTTAATCGCAAGCATGGCGGGTGCCAGCAGCTCCTTGACTCTCCTATAGCGTGAGGACAAAACTGCGAGAAGCACGCCGCACACAACGGCGGAGAAAAACCCCACCCCTATATGCAGCGATGAAAAAGCGATCGACTGCCAAAAATCAAGCGCCCCTGCCAGTGCCACCAGACGCAAGATTACCCGCACTGGGGAAACCAAGAGAATTTCGTGCCCCAACAGCATGCTTCCGACTTGCCATACAAACAGCCAAAATAAAACTGCCCATATCCTTATTTTTTTCATGGACTATCCACGACTATAATAAAAGTCGTCCCCCGGAATGGTCCCGCCGACAGCTTTCTCATTCTGGCGAAACAGCACATCAAGATAACCGGAGAGCTTTTCCTTCATCTCAGTCCCCTCTATGAACGTGATATTACAATAGGGAAGCGCTTCCTTTGCAATCTCAGAGTCCACGATCCCGTATGCTCCTACCAGCTCAGCCGCATCAGCCGTATTTTCATTGACATACTGCACGGACGCCTCATAATGGGTCAAAAATGCTGAAACGGCCTCAGGATTCTCCTCCGCAAAAGCCTTTCGGCCAACAACGACTCCGGTAATCAGTGCCGATGGATGATCATTTCCATCCTGCAGCCTGTTCCACTCCTCCGTCATATCCAAGGCAACGCGGATCTTTTCACTCTTTGTCTGCGCCGTTGTCACAAACGGCTGTGGCAGCATGGCAATCGCATTTTCCTCCGCCATCAGCGCAGAAAGACACTCCGTATGCTCACTTTTCCACTCAATTGAGACATCCGTCTTGGGATCAATTCCGTTTTGCGCCAACATATAATTCAGCGCATATTCCGGTGTAGCCCCCTTACCGCTGGCATAAATTGTTTTTCCCTTCAAATCGGCGACAGAAGAAACACTATCCCCACTCTCTACAATATAGAGGACACCCAGAGTATTGATTGCGAGCACCTGAATTTCACCTGCAGTATTATTGTAGAGAACAGATGCCAGATTCGCAGGAACCGCAGCGATATCCAGCTTGCCCTGCACAAGCAGCGGTGTCACTTCATCTGGCGACGCCACAATTGAGAATTGATAATTGTGATCGGTCAGAGTGCCTGCTTCAGCCTCCGACATAAACTGTACCATACCCATCGCTGTGGGACCCTTCAACGCCGCAATTTTTATATCGACGGATGGAGAAGCTTCTGTGGTCTGGACTTCTGTGCTTGCCTTCTCCGTCATTACAGACTCTGAGCTGCTGCTTCCTGCAGGCTCCCCCGGACCATCCGCGCCGCAGCCCGCCAGCACTGACACAGAAAAAGCCAGTGTAAGCATAAGAGAAATCAATTTTTTCATTTTTCTGTACTCTCCTTCGTTTTTTATTTTCGTTTGAAAATATTGCCGTTCACAATTTATTCATTTAAGATTCAAAAATCTTTCATCCTGCAAACACGAAAACTTCATTTCTTTGTCATATACTAAGACCATGGAAATGATAATTATCATTATTTGTTAATTATAAAACTTTTTCATAATCTGCCAGGTGACTTTGTCACCTGGCATCCTCCCTTTTTAGGGAGTTTTTTTATACTTCAAAAATCAAATCTCCGTAGGAGGGCATCGGCCACATCGACTTATCCACCAACATCTCAAGTTCATCGATCGGAGCTCTTAAGCTGTTCATTACCGTCATCACCACATCATGATAATATACCGCCTGCTCTCTGCCCTGCTCCATCGCAGCAGCCTGCGCTGTCACCTCCTGAAGTTTGCCCAGTGCTTTTTTTGCGGACGCCAGAAGAGCGGACACCTCCGTCAAAATCTCAGTCTGTGCACTGACATCCGCAGCGCACGCCGCTTTTACACTATTAATCGACTCTGCCAGCACGGTTGTGTATCTGATCACGGCCGGGATGATCTGCTTCGTTGCAATATCGATCATAGCCCGCGCCTCGATATTGATCTCCTTCGCATAAGTCTCATATTCAATCTCCACGCGGGAATCCAGCTCCGCTCTGGTAAACACCCTAAACTTCTCAAATAAAGCTACCGATTTCTCTGTGTTTAGCGCCGGAATTGCATCCACCATGGAGGTAATATTTGAGAGTCCGCGCCGCTTTGCCTCCTCAACCCACTCCTGAGAGTATCCGTTGCCGTTAAATACGATTCTCTGGTGATCCGCCGCGTACTCTTTGATCAGATCATGTACTGCAATATCAAAATCGTCTGCTTTTTCCAGCACATCGCACGCCTCGGCAAACGCCTCCGCCACGATCGTATTTAAGACCACATTCGGCTGTGCCACAGAATCCTGCGATCCCACCATGCGGAACTCAAATTTATTTCCGGTGAATGCAAACGGCGAGGTTCGATTGCGGTCCGTCGCATCCTTCATGAAATCCGGGAGTGTTCGCACCCCTGTCTCAAGTCTCTCTCCGGAGATACTGTGTGTAGCTGAGCCCGTGCTGATCAACTGTGTCAGCACATCCTCAAGCTGCTCTCCAAGATAGACAGATATGATGGCAGGCGGCGCCTCATTTGCCCCAAGGCGGTGATCGTTTCCGACATCCGCCGCCGATTCGCGCAAAAGATCCGCATGTTTGTCAACTGCCTTTAAGATACAGGTCAACACGAGCAAAAACTGCACATTCTCATGTGGCGTCTTGCCCGGTTCCAAGAGGTTGATCCCGTCGTCCGTGGTGATAGACCAATTGTTGTGCTTTCCCGAACCGTTCACACCCGCAAATGGTTTCTCGTGAAGAAGGCACTGCAAGCCCTGACGTCCCGCCACCTTTTTTAGGGTCTCCATGATAAGCTGGTTGTGATCTACAGCAACATTTGCCGGCGCGTAGATCGGCGCAAGCTCGTGCTGCGCGGGAGCCACCTCGTTGTGCTGTGTCTTGGCAGACAC
>CAJLGN010000066.1 GCA_905206195.1 uncultured Roseburia sp. | reverse complement strand
AAGAGCCCTTCCCCGGGGTTCCCCAGCCCTCGACCAAAACCAGCACCGGGAGACGCTTTTCTTTTACCAGCATCTGCTGACTCTTAAGCTTTTCCCTCGCCGCCGCAAGGCGCTTTTTAAGCTCCTCCTCCGCCGGTCTCCCAACTGCACTCCACTGTGTAAGCATCGCTGTACCCCCTCATTTTATTTTGTTCCCACATAGGTGAATGTATGCCCCCCATCCACGGACTCGTAAAGCGCCATGCCCGCCGCATCTCCCCCGGCGTAATCCCCGTCCGCTCCCTGTCCACAATACACATACAATTTTCCATCCTGCTCGTAAGGCATCTGCGGAAAATCATAGGGATCATACCGGTAACCATTGTCCAGCGTGACATTCACATCCTGGAAAGAGACCGGCACATAGCTCCTGCCTCCATCCTCAGTCACATACAAATCCCCCTCATCCCCTCCATTGTGCGCGAGCGTCGCAAACCCCATGTTCTCGTCCAAGAATGTAAAATCAACCCCCATTCCCAACTGTCCAGCGAACGGATCCAGACTCACCACTTCCCAGCTTTCTCCCGCATCTGTGCTCTGAATCAGGCCGTATGCGCGGCTGCCCGCAGCTGCGTCCAGGACAAGCATGCGGAATTTTATAGCGCCGCCGGGAAGCTCGCACTCCTTTTCATAACGCCCGTCGTACTGTGCGATAAAATCTGCGCTGTCTCCCTGCGCCTCCGCGGCGTCACTCTGCTGCCTCCCCTCGCTCCCCACATCACTTCCGTCAAGGCTGATGCCAGCGTACGAGGCGTTTGCGCGGATCGCGTCCTCAATTTTGTCCCGGTTCTCCCCCCAGGTATTCGTATCCTTCCAGACAGTGTCTCCGGGGATATAGAAAGGCAGTCTCTCCTCCCCCACCGCGATGTACAGCGCAAGCAGCGGAAGTGGAAGCTCGCTTCCCGTCTCCGGCGCCCCGTAGCGCCCATCGCCCAGCGCATAATAGATCCAGTTTGTGATATCCCCTGCACAGGAAGTAACATCCACCCCGCCGTAGCACCACACGACCAACAGATCCTCATCGCCCGCATATTCTTCTTTGCTCCAAAGCGCCTCGTAGCTTCCGTAATAGCTCTTTGTATCTCTGTTATAAAAGGAAATCCCTCTGCGTCCACCCCAGAAAGCCGCCGCGTCCCGCTGCATCAGCCGGTACAAAAAGGTATCTGTCAGATTATAATTATTTTGCACCTGAAAATAAAGATATTCTTTCCCAAGATCACCCACAAGCGCACGGTAAATGTAACTGGGCATCTTCTCCCCGGATGAGACGTCCTCAGTGCCCCCAGTATCCTCATCCGCCACACCGCCACCCAGCGGCTCGGCGTTGACCCCGTAACGCTGCCGAAGCTTTGCGATGATCTCCTCTTGGCCCCGCCCCGAAAACGTTCTGCGGAAAATACCAAACACCGGCTCATAGTAACGCGTCTGCATCGGTTCAAGCCCCCGGGAATACTTTCCCTCAATCACACCGTCCCCCAGCACAGTTTCCTCCACCAGCTCATCGCTAAAAAGATAACGAATCCCCCGGAAGAATCCCCCTCCTAAAAGGATGACTACCAACGCCGCAAAAAGCAAAATGGACAAGCTTTTTTCCACCCTGCCCTTCAACTTCGCAATAAGAAGCCGATAGCACTCTACCAACAGTAAAAACGGTGCAACAAGCCACACATAGAGTCCTTTTACTCCCTGCGCCGCCGTGCGAAGCTCGATTCCATTTATGTTAAAAAGTAACTCTGCCACCTGCAGGAACAACACTGAACCCACAAGGACAGCGATGCTTCGCAATGTCTTTTTCGCTTCTTTTCCCACCTCATTTTCTCCCACTCATAATCACAATATTCTCCGGCATCGATCGCCGGCGATCGATCATCTCCGCATCTTTTTGATGACTTTTAAGCGCGTGAACTCCTCCCGCTCCTTTTCCTCCAAATATTCCTGTATCTCCTTCGCCAATCCCTCATACCGCGGGATGGTGATGTTGGAGAGTGCATTGGCGCGCTTTTGCGTCTTTTTAATATTGTAGGCGAGCCGGTACGCGGAGTTCTCCACCTCCGCCAGCCGGATGGTGAGCTCTTTCACCCTCGCAAACTGCTGGCACGCCTCGTCGAGAGCCATCTTGGTATGGTAGAAAGAGTACGCCGGCTTCTGCCCTTTTTTATCGTACTCCACCTTCGGAATCTCCGTCCCCATCACACTGCGCCGCTTGATGCGGATGGAATTCTCCACCGGCACACCGTGTGAGATCTGCTCTACCTCGTGGATTCCCATCTGGATATTCGCTTTCTGCAGCGCGCGGTAGGCGCTCGTGAAGGTGCTGTCAATTTCCCCTTGGAGCTCCTCCGCCTGCGCGATCAGCTCCAGCAACTCCCGAATGAGGATATTCCGCTTTTTGTCCATCAGATCAAATCCCTGCTTTGCCAGAGCCAGTGAATTTTTTGCCAGAATCAGATTTCCCTTTGTGGGAAATGTATTTGGATCCATGTCGTCTCACCCCTTGCAAATTAATATTCATCCCAGTATTTCTCCAGTATCTTCGTGTCGATGCGGTCGAGCTCCTCCCTCGGCAGAATGTGCAAAAGCCGCCATCCCACGGACAGCGTCTCCTCGATGGTGCGGTTTTCATTCCTCCCCTGCCCCACAAACTCCCGCTCGAACGCCGCGCCGAACCTCAGATACTTCTTGTCAATCGGGGAGAGCTCATCCTCGCCGATGACGCTCGCGAGGTCTCTCGCCTCACCGACTCTGGCATAGGAGGAAAAAAGCTGATTTGCCACACCCTGGTGATCTTCCCTCGTGTACTTCGCACCGATGCCGTCCTTCATCAGGCGGGAGAGAGAGGGAAGCACATTGATCGGCGGATAGATGGTCTTCTGGTGCAGGGAGCGGTCCAACACGATCTGCCCCTCGGTGATGTAACCAGTGAGATCTGGAATCGGGTGCGTGATATCATCGTTTGGCATCGTCAGAATCGGGATCTGGGTCACAGAGCCCGTCGCCCCCTTGACGATGCCCGCGCGCTCATACAGCGCCGCCAATTCACTGTACAGATAACCCGGGTAACCCTTGCGGCTCGGGATCTCCCCCTTTAAGGAGGACACTTCGCGCATCGCCTCCGCAAAAGAGGTCATATCTGTCAAAATGACAAGGATGTGCATATTTTTTTCAAAAGCAAGGTACTCCGCCGCCGTGAGCGCAACCTTCGGCGTGATCAGACGCTCCACCACCGGATCATTGGAAAGATTCAAAAACATGGCAACATGCGCGCTCGCGCCGCACTCCTCAAAAGTTCTCTTAAAATACTCCGCCACATCATACTTGACACCCATCGCCGCAAAGACGATCGCAAAATCCTCGCCCGCCGCTTTCCCCAAAGAGGCGGCAGCTTCCTCCCCCAGACTCGCCTGCTCCACGATCTGTGCCGCCAGCTCGTCGTGCGGCAGACCATTTCCGGAAAAGATCGGAAGCTTCTGCCCGCGGATCAGCGTCGTCAATCCGTCGATCGCCGAGATTCCGGTGCGGATATAGTTCCTCGGATACTCTCTGGCGCACGGGTTCATCGGCTGTCCGTTCACATCCCGGTACTCCTCCGCCCTCACAGGTCCAAGATCATCGATCGGCTGCCCAAGACCGTTGAATGTTCTCCCCAGAATATCCGCCGAGAGCCCGATCTCCATCGGGCGTCCCACAAGGCGGGTGTGCGTGTTGAAAAGTGACATCTCCGCCGTGCTCTCAAACACCTGGATCACCGCCTTGTCCCCGTTGATCTCCACGATGCGCCCCAGCTTCTTTTTCGTGGGAACGCCGCCCTCCACGTGAAACTCCACCATCTCGTCGTAAAAAGCGCCCTCGATTCCCTCAATCGCAATCATCGGACCATTGATCTCACTCAACCCCAAATATTCAATCGCCATACCATTCTCCCCTAATATCCTCTTCCAAACAACCGGATGCTCCCACGGCAGCACCCAGACAGAATGCTCATAGACACTGAGCTTCCCGCTCCAACCACACAGAATACACGATTATCTGCCACATTCTGCCACACAGCTTATGCGTTGGTCGCCATCAAATGCTGATAGAACTCCTCGATCATTTCATTGTACTGCTCAAAGCGCCCCAGCTCCTGATTCGGCACATCATATTTGATTGCTATGATCTTCTCAAAGACCTCGCTCTCCCGCAGGAGCGCCATGGGCATATTCCGATCGATCAGCGCCTTGCACCGGTCGTAAAGGTGCAAAATGACCTCCATCATCCGAAGCTGCTTTTCCATCGGCACAAACGTATCCTCAGAGTGGAACGCATTCTGCTGCAAAAATCCGAGCCGTATGACGCGGGCAATCTCCAGGACCAGCTTCTGGTCGTCCGGGAGCACATCGCTTCCGATTAACTTTACGATCTCGTTCAGCCGATTCTCCGTCGTCAAAATATTTAAAATCTCATTCCTACAGTAGACAAAATCACTCCCCACATGGCTGCTGTACCAGCCCGACAGATCACCGACGTACTCGGAGTAACTGGTCAGCCAGTTGATCGCCGGGTAGTGTCTGGCGTAGGCGAGCGATTTATCCAGCGCGAGAAAGCACCGCACGAACCGTTTGGTATTTTGCGTCACGGGCTCCGAAAAATCACCGCCCTGCGGAGACACAGCGCCGATGATCGTCACGCTGCCCTCCGTTCCGTTTAGATTTTCCACGTAGCCAGCCCGCTCGTAAAAGGCGGAAAGGCGAGACGCAAGATACGCCGGAAATCCCTCCTCCGCCGGCATCTCCTCCAACCGCCCGGAAAGCTCGCGGAGCGCCTCCGCCCAGCGGGAGGTCGAGTCCGCCATAATCGCCACATGATACCCCATATCCCGGTAGTACTCCGCGAGGGTGATCCCCGTGTAGATGCTCGCCTCGCGCGCCGCCACCGGCATATTGGAAGTGTTCGCAATCAGCGCGGTTCGATCCATCAGAAGATTCCCGGACTTTGGGTCAACCAGCTCGCCGAACTCCTCGAGGACGTTTGTCATCTCATTGCCTCGCTCCCCGCAGCCGATATAGATGATGATATCCGCGTCACACCACTTCGCGAGCTGGTGCTGGGTCATGGTCTTTCCCGTTCCAAACCCGCCCGGAAGCGCAGCCGTGCCACCCTTTGCGATCGGAAACAGGGTGTCTAAAATCCGCTGTCCTGTCACCAGCGGGCGGTCTGCCGGATAGCGCTTCGCCACCGGCCGAGGGATGCGAATCGGCCACTTCTGCGCCATAGAAAGAGTGCGCTCCTCCCCTGCATCTGTCCGAATAACCGCCAGCTCCTGCACGATGGTGTACGCCCCGTCCTCCTGCACTCGGATAACCTCGCCAGATACCCCCGGGGGAAGCATCACCTTGTGCACGATGGACGCAGTCTCCCGCACCTGGGCGATCACGCTTCCACCCTGGATGCGGTCGCCGATCCGAACTGTGATATGTGCATTCCACAAGCGCGCTTCGTCGAGAGCATCCGCTCTGGCTCCCCGCGGAATAAACGCGCCGCATTCCTCTGCGATGACCTCCAGCGGCCGCTCGATCCCATCAAAAATATTGTAGAGAATTCCCGGAGCCAAGGTCACACTGATGGGACATCCCGCGCCCTCCACCATCTCCCCGGGGCGCAGTCCCGAGGTCTCCTCGTAAACCTGAATCGTGGTCTCCCGCCTGTTTAATCCGATGACCTCGCCCACCAGCCGCCGCTCGCCGACGTAGACCATCTCATTCATCTGATATCCAAGGTTGCCGCGTATCGATAGGATCGGCCCGTTAATTCCGTAGATTGTTCCATTTACGCCCATAGCACACTTTCATTCCCTTCCCAAAATAGAATCCAACAAAATCGCACACCTGCGATCAGAAGGAGCACTTCTCTCTCTCCTCCTCCACCTTCCCCAAAAAGGATTCATCCATCAAAATATTTTTGGAGGGAATCACCGCGCGAATCCCTCCGCCCAAGGACATCTCGCTGATCAAAAGCGCACAGCCGCTCTCCCGCTCCAGCCGCTCTCTGCGAGGGGCATCCGCGGGATCCAGATACACCGCAAACTCCTCGCCGCCGGCGAGCGTTGCAGCCTGTGCAATTTTGCGCAGAAGCAGTCTCTCGTACGCCTCCCCCTGTCGGTAATCCGCAAGCTTTGTCTCGACGAGCGCAAAAAGCTCCGATTTCTTCTCCTCCTGCCTCCTGTGATATTCCTTCTTTAACCGCAAAATCTCCTCCGATACCTTTCGGTTGATCGCGCGCTTGACTTTTTCCTCCACGATATGTTCTGCCGTCTCCCGTTGTTCCTGCCTGCGCTTCTCGTACTCCAAGAGCCCGTCCCCGCACGTCTTTTTGTACTCCTGCAGCAATGTCTGGCTCCGCTCATCTGCAGCCGCGATCGCCGCCCGGTAAAAGATATCCAGCTTCTCATTGATCTCCATAAAGCAACCCACCTTTATCTTGGCACCCTTGCGCCTATAATTTCAATCCGATCGCCTCGCTCACATAATCGGTGATAAAATTCTTGCTCCTCCCCGTGCCGTGGCGATCCGGTATCTCCACAAACAGCGGCGTCCTCCGCTCCAGTCTCACCTGATTGACCACCTCCGGATAATCCCGCCCAAATTTCTCCGTCAAAAGAACAATCCCGATCCCAGCATCCTGAACTGCCCGCTCAAGCTCCGCCCGAAGCGCAGTCTCCCCGTGGACAACGACGCCCTCCACCCCCGCTAACCGCAGACCGGTGTAAGTGTCCACATTGTCGCTAATCAAAAACATTTTCATGCCAGCCATCCTCTCATCCCGCAAATCTATACTGCCGCGCCACGCACAGATCCGGGCAAAACACTTTTTTAATTCATAAGAGCTGTCGCCCACTTAACCAAGAATTGAAAATGAGATCAAAAGTCCGTACAGCGCGATGGACTCCGCCAGTGCCACGAAGATCAGCGCCTTGCCCATGACGCTGGAATCCTCGCTGAGCGCGCCGATCGCCGCCGATGCCGCACTCGCGACTGCAACGCCCGCCCCGATACAG
>CAJLGN010000065.1 GCA_905206195.1 uncultured Roseburia sp. | reverse complement strand
GCATCTGTGCTGGCTTCTCTGCGGCCTTTACTTTCTCGAACACCTTCTCGATGCCCCCATTCTCATCGATCAGATAGGTCGTGCGCACCACCCCAAATCCGATCTTCCCGTAAAGCTTCTTCTCCTGCCACACATCATATGCCTTGATTGCGGAGAGCTCCGTATCCGACAAAAGCGTAAACGGCAGGTTGTATTTCTCCTCAAACTTCTTGTGGGAGGCGACGCTGTCCTTGCTCACGCCCAACACCACTGCACCCTTCTCCAAAAACTGGGGATAGAATTCTCCAAATCCGCACGCCTGCTTTGTACACGCCGGTGTGTTGTCCCTCGGGTAAAAATACAAAATCACTTTCTTTCCCCTGTACTCCTCCAGTGTGTGAATGGTTCCATTCTGATCTGCCAGCGCAAACGCCGGTGCCTTTGTCCCTACTTCTAACATATCTTTCCTCCTGTTATTTTGATTGATCTGTTCCTAATTGCTGCTTGGCGATCTGTGCCGCCAGCTCCTCCAGGTACTCCCAGCGCTCCATCTTCTCCTCCAAAAGCGCCTCCGCCTCCTCTTTCTTCGCAAGGATCTCCCCAAGCTTTACGGAATTGGTAGCGTTCGCCGCCATCTCAGCGTCCAGTCTCCCAAGCGTCTCCTCCAACGCCGCGATATCCTCCTCGATGGTCTCGTACTCCCGCTGCTCCTTGTAACTGAATCTGAGCTTTTTCTGCTGCCGGGATGGACTGCCTGAGGTGCCCTCCCCCGCGCTGTCCTCCCCGCCTTTTTCTGGTGCGGAATTTTCTGCCGCATCCGCCCTTCCCCCGGAAGCTCCGCCAGCAGCGCTCCTTTCACCCCCGGGTGCCCTTCCCTCCGCCGCAAGCCGGTTCACATAATCTGTGTACCCGCCCTCGTACTGCCTGATATTCCCGTCGCCCTCAAAGGCAAAAATACGCCGCACGACGCGGTCCAGAAAATAACGATCGTGGGAAACCACGATCACGATGCCCGCATAAGCGTCGAGATAATCCTCCAAAATCGCAAGTGTTCTCGTGTCGAGATCGTTGGTGGGCTCATCTAAAATCAGCACGTTCGGCGCCCCCATCAAAACCCGCAGCAAATTCAGGCGACGCCTCTCACCGCCCGAGAGCTTGCCGATGGGACTGTACTGTTGCGAAGCCGGAAATAAAAACCGCTCCAGCATATTGGACGCGGACACAAGCCCCTCCGTGGTTCTAACATACTCGGCGGTGTTTTTGATATAATCGATGACCTTTTCCTCCGGGTTCATGTAGGCAATTCCCGCCGACTGATCCGCCTCGATTTCCTGTGTGTAATACCCAATCTGTATCGTCTGCCCGACTGTGACTGTGCCAAAATCGGGGGCAAGCCTCCCGGCGATCAGCTTCATCAGCGTCGTCTTTCCGCTTCCATTGGGGCCAACAAACCCAATGCGGTCCCCCTTTAGGAAAATATAGGAAAAATCCTGAATCAAAAGCTTCCCGCCATAGCTCTTGGACAGATGCGAGAGCTCAACGGTTGTCTTTCCCATTCTGGCGTAGACGGAGCCGAGCTCCACCTCGCCGTCCACCTCTGGCGCTTTTTGGTCCCGCAGCTCCTCATAGCGCTGTAAGCGTCCCTTCTGTTTTGTCGTCCGGGCCCTCGCCCCCCGCCGCACCCACTCCAGCTCCTTTTTTAGAATGGTCCGGCGCTTGCGCTCACTCGCCTGCGCCATATCCTCGCGGGCCGCCCGCCGCTCCAAGTAGCCGGAATAGTTCGTGTCATAGCTGTAGATCTGTCCCTTGTCCACCTCCACGATGCGGTTGCACACGCTGTCCAGAAAATAGCGGTCGTGGGTGATCATCACCAGCGCCCCCCTCCAGCTCTTCAAAAACCCCTCCAGCCAGTCCGCCATCGCAGAATCCAGATGGTTCGTCGGCTCATCCAAAATCAGCACATCGCAGGGGAGTAAAAGAGCCGCCACCAGCGCGAGTCTCTTTTTCTGACCGCCCGAGAGCTCCCCTGTCGGCTGAGAAAAGTTGATGCTCCCGAGCCGCGTCATCATCGCCCTCGCATCGCTCTCCAGATTCCAGTGCTGCTCCTGGGATTGCTCCGCTCCCCGCCTCTCCGCCCCGCTCCCGACAAAATTCTGCACACACTGGGTGAGCACACTGTCAATGACGGACATACCCGGATCAAAGACTGGATTTTGAGGCAGATAGCGCACCACGATATGATTGGCCTGCGTGACTCTCCCCGCCTCCGGCTCCTCCATCCCCGCGATCACCTTGAGCAACGTGGATTTGCCCGTCCCGTTGATGCCGATAATCCCAACTTTCTCCCCCTTTGCCAGATAAAAAGAGGCCCCTTCAAAAAGATTCCTCTCCGTGTAGGACTTGGTAATGTTTTCCAAATTAATAATATTCATGATTTTTCAAATTCCTCTATCTATTTCTTCCCAAAATGCCAGTTTCTCCGCAATGCAGACAAAACTTCCCCCGCTTTCAATCCCGCTTCACTCCACCTCGCCCGCGGGCCCTTTTGCATAATTTTCCGAGACCAGGTTGCTGCTGCGGATATGGCGCAGGCACTCATCCTCGGGCATCGGTTTTCCGTAATAGTACCCCTGGATATAATCCACGCCAAGCGCCTCCATCACACGGCTCTGCTCCTCCTGCTCAATTCCCTCCACGACAATGGCAATTCCAAGGCTCTGCATTGTGCAAATCTCATTTTCGAGCACAATCCGAGCCGTCTCATCCACAAAGGATGCAGATACAAGCTCCTTATCGAGCTTTAGCTCCTGAAATGGAAGCTGAATCAGTCTGGAACAGTTTGAGTTACCGCTTCCATAATCATCGATCGCAAAGGACACCCCAAGCTCTCCCAGCTCCTCCATGTGCCTGCGTATCTGCTCTGGGGTGCTGATGGCCGTGTGCTCCGTGATCTCCAGCGTAATCATAGATGGCGGAATATGGTACTTCCTCAGCACGGGGATGATTGTCTCGGAAAGATTCTGCTGCAGGCATTGCACGACAGATATATTGATGTGGATCGTCCCAATCCCGAGCGACATATTTGAGAGCACATGGCGGGAGAGAAATTGGCAGCACTGCTCGAGCACTTGCTCTCCAATGTGAACGATATTTCCGTCGCGCTCTGCCAGCGGTATGAACTCGTCCGGCGGTATGAACCCAAGCTCCTCATCCTGCAGTCGCACCAGTGCCTCCAGAGACACAATCCGCTTCTCCCCCGGAGAATAAATCGGCTGATAATACACCGAAAAGGACGCGTCACGGATCGCTTTTATCACCGCAAGCTCCACCTTTGCCCGGCGCTGATATGCCCTCACCAGAGCTTTATCCGCCCGCACCACCGCCTGCTCGCCAAGCTCTCTGGCGCGCTCCATGAGAAACTGGCGCATCTCCACATACTCCAGAATCGACTCGAACTCCCCCGGATAATGCTGGACTACCATATTGGTATTGACGCCGATATGATTCTCCCTCACATCCCAACTCCCTTGAAACCGCGCCTGTATGGCTCCCTCAATCCTCCTGCCATCCTCCGCCGTATCCGCGATCACCGCAAACGTATCCCCCGCGATATGAAACGCATGAAATTTCCCGCACAGCCGATACAGGTAGACTCCAATTTGCTCTAGGAGCTCATTGCCATTTTCCATGCCCACCGCCCTGTGAATGTGGTGAAACTTGCGCAGATGGAGCGTGATGATCACCCGCTCCCTAGGATGCCTCAATAGATTTCTCAGCTGGGATAAAAAGGCGCGCTCATTGCCCACCCCAGTGACTGGATCGAGCATCTCGTTCGGATTCTGCATGGATATGTAGATCAAAAGCAGCATCAGCGCATTGATCGTGCCCGTGAGCAGCACGTCCCGCGCGCGGTACTGCATCAGAATCATACCCACAGCCCCAAACGTGTACAGCGCCATAATAAACTTCATCTGGCTGTTTACCACCCTGCGCCTCGCCGCCACCAACAGTATGTTGAGCAGATAAAAATACGCGATATAGGCATATCCAAACCACGCCAAAAATCCCTGGTAGTAGCCCCCCGCCTCAAAATAATAGAGGTTCCCCTGAAAGGGCGTCAACAATGTCACGACCACAAAAAAACCAAACGGCACACTGCCCAAAAGCCCGACCGTGCGCGCAGCCCTTCCCCTGTATTCACAGACCGCCATCCAATAGCGGAAAGTGCAGTAGGACGCCAGCGCTTCGAGAAGAAAAAAAGCAAACGCCAGCGCCTCGTTCACAGTCTGTGGAACGATCCCGGCATTTGCCAATCCAATGCTCGATAAAATATTGACACAGCATTCCGCCGTGCATGCAAAAAGCAGCATTCCAAAGGACTTCGTCTTGTCCCCGGGGAACTGGCGAATAAACACAAAATGCAATAAAATGATGGTCATAACCCAAAGTGACGCTATTTCAAAATCGTAATTATACTGCACCGTCTTCCTCCTGCGCTGCCTTCGCCTCAAGTATCGCGTCGTTTAGCTGGAGCATCTTCGCATCCAGCATGGAGACGATGCCCGAGCACTCCCGCAGATCCTCACTGATATACTGCGGGGCATTCCCCTCGAACTTATAATAAATCTTGTGCTCGAGGCTCGCCCAGAAGTCCATCGCCATCGTGCGAATCTGGATCTCCACCTTCGTGTCAATGATGCGGTCCGAGAGGAAAATCGGCACTGTGACCAGCATGTGATAACTCTTGTAGCCGCTCTCCTTGGGATGCTTGATGTAATCCTTCACCGATATCACAGTCAGGTCGTTCTGCTTGCCGATCATCTCTGCCAGCCGGTAGATATCGGAGGTAAAGGAGCACACGATGCGAACTCCCGCGATATCGTTGACATAATCCACCATATTGCAGATGGAGGACTCATACCCATAGCGCTTAAGCTTTTTTACGATACTCTCCGGCGCCTTGATCCGCGCCTTAATGTACTCAATCGGATTGTACTGGTGCACCTGCTGAAATTCGTCGTTTAAAATCTCGACCTTCGTCTTCACTTCCTTGAGCGCAGAATTATATAAAAAAATAATTGTATTCCAGCTGTCAACACCCTCGCTCAAGGTAAATTCCCCCAATGTCAGCGATCTGTCCATGCCGCTCCTCCTATACAATGCGCGCCACGCTGCGCGGGCTGCTCTTACGTTCCACAAAAAATTACTGTACACAGAAGATACGCCACATCTGGCTACATAGCTCTGTGCGATATCAGTATAACACATTTTCCGTTCTATGTGGAATTTTTCTTCTGAATCCCGCGCGGCTAATCCTCCTCGAGCACGAGCATTTCCAGAAAATCAAACGCGATCTCCTCCACAAAGCAATCCTGTGTAAATCTCGTTCTTGCATGGCGCTTGAACTCGCTGATATTCGCATCCAGCCAGATCGGCTTTCCGAGATCAAATTCATAACAGACTGTCTCAATCGCTCCAAACACCTTGTGTGTCCGCGTCTCCCCCGACATGTCCTCAATTGTCATATCCCGCAGCAGGCGGTTGTCCTGTATCATTTTAAACCAGATTCGCATGGCATCTTTTCTCCCCTATCCGCGCTTTTCCCGCGCGCACAATCTCCGCTGACGGTTGACCTCATACATCAGAAGTGACGCTGACACCGCGGCGTTTAACGACTCCACCCTCCCTTCCATCGGGATGCGGATGCAGGCATCCGCCAGCCCTGCGGTCTCGTCCGTGAGCCCGGCCCCCTCATTTCCGATGAGAAAGGCAGTCCCCCCCGCATAGGACGGCTCATCATACTCCATTGTCCCTTTTAGATGCGCCGCATATACGCGCACCTGCTCCCGCTTTAACTCCGCGACGGTCTGCGCCAGGTCCTCCGCCACAAAAAACGGTACGCGGTAGATGCTCCCCATCGTGGAGCGGATCGTCTTGGGATTGAACAGATCCACGGTCATACGATTCAGGATGACCCCGGTCACGCCGGCCCCCTCGCCCGTTCGGAGCATCGTGCCCAAATTCCCCGGGTCCTGTACGCCCTCTATTATGAGCAGGTGTGTCCGCTCCCTGTGCATGAGATCTGCGAGGTCGTACTGCGGTCTGTGCACCAGGCAGAGAATCCCCTGCGGCGTCTGGGTGTCGGCGACACTTCTAAACACGCCGTCCGCCACCACCTCATACGCGCTGTCCCCCAGAAGATCCGACGCGCCCGGCTCCTGCAAAAAGTGCTCTGAGACGTACACTTTTTCCAACCACGCGCGCGGCACCTCCTCGAACATCTTTTTTCCTTCCACCACAAAAAGGCGCTGCTCTCTTCTCTCCCTCGCCTTTTTCATCAGCGCGGTGATATTTTTCATCTGCTGGTTGCTGCTGCTTGTAATCATTCTAACGGTACTCCCTAATCAAAAGACTCCACGAATCTCAAATCCCTGGAGTCTCCTTGTATCCTATATCGTTTAGAGGGAAAGGTTCTTGCTGATCTCGAACTGATATTCCGGGATGCTCTTCTTCATCGCAAGCGCCTCGTCAATGTCAAAATCCACAAAACCGCCGTGACGGTATCCAACCACGCGGTTGCTCTTGCCATTGCAGAGAAGATCCACCGCCAGCGCCCCCATTGTGGAAGCATACACGCGATCCTTGCAGGTCGGACTTCCCCCGCGCTGCATATGTCCCAAGATTGTCGCGCGCGTCTCAACGCCGGTGGCAGCCTCGATCCGCTTCGCCATGCTGGAGGAATGTCCGATTCCCTCCGCGTTGATGATGATGTGGTGCTGCTTGCCGCGCTTGCGGTTTTCGATGATATGGTTTACAATCTTCTGCTCATCAAAGTCATACTTCTCCGGCAGCAGAATGTCCTCAGCCCCGTTCGCGATGCCACACCACAGTGCGATGTACCCTGCACCGCGCCCCATAACCTCAATGATACTGCAGCGCTCGTGGGAGGTCGAGGTGTCGCGCACCTTGTCGATCGCCTCCATCGCCGTGTTCACAGCCGTATCAAATCCAATCGTGTACTCGGTGCATGCAATATCCAAATCGATGGTGCCCGGAATTCCGATCGTGTTGACTCCAAGTCCTGCGAGCTTCTGCGCCCCCTTCAAGGAACCGTCCCCCCCGATGACGATGACACCGTCGAT
>CAJLGN010000064.1 GCA_905206195.1 uncultured Roseburia sp. | reverse complement strand
CCCTATGCGCACTGCACGGAACGGGATCCGGCTCTGGCTTTTCGCCAAAATCAGCGGTATCGCGTCGTAGGGAGCCGTGCCAATCTCCGCGACCATGTAGACTGCCGCAGCCACCACAAAGATGGTGATCGCCGGAAACAGCACAACAACTCTCACCGCCATCGAATCAAACAATCCCTCCGGCAGCACCTTTGCCCAGAGCCTGGAAAAAAAGTCCAGCGAGTATCCGACGACGAACATGTTCGCCAGCGTTCCAAAGCCGATGTAGCATCTCCCAAACGCGATCACAAACACGAACAGAATACAGTTAACCAGCGCCTGCACATTTCCGACACTCATCCCAAGCTTCGCCGCCAGCGCGAGGTTTAAGCCCGTGCAGGGATCCGTCCCGAGATCCACGAGCACCAGCCATGAGATGGCAAATCCCATTCCTGTGAGTGCGAGCAACACTGCTGCCAGCCGTCTCCCAAAATTCTTCTTCTGATACATCTTGCATATAAAATCCTTCACACTTTCGCCCCACCGCTTTCCTGGTGCACCGCCATGTTCATTTGTCAAAATCAAAACACAGCAGCACACTCGTCTCTTTCTTCCATATTCTATCATATGTGCGTACAGAAAGAAAGAACCGGATTTGATATTCTGCTCCCCGTCCATTTCTCTTAAGAATTTCTACAAAACGCCCGATATTATTCGTATAAATCAGGTGGCAATAAGGAGGTAATTTTTATGCAGATTTTTGATTTAAGCGGATGGAAGCGTCTTCTCCATCCCCGGCAGGGCGAGCGCACCGGATTGGCGCGCGTGATGGAAAATCTGGCGGCCTCCGAATTCGGTCTGGATCGAAATAAATCGTCCACACCGACAGCGCAAGACAGCTTTGAGATCACCACAAATATTTCCGAACTCTTAAGCCCCGCCTGCGGTATGACGGACGAGGAAAAGGAGTCGTATCTGACCAAAATCATGGCAAAGTTAAAGAGCGGCAAGCGGCTTGGCGCGGAAGAAATGCGCTTTCTGCAGGCAGAAAATCCGGTGCTCTACCAGCAGGCGGCCAGGGTGCAGGCGATGCGAGAATCACTCCGGGCACGTCTTGCGGTCTGCTCCTCAAAAGAAGAGGTCGACAATACATACGCTTCCGCAATGTCTCTCGTCTGCGACGATGATCCCATGAAAGAATATATCGTGGCGGCCTACGACGACGTGCTCCGGGAATTCAAAAAATCCGATGACTATCAGAAACTGCCGGAAAAAAATAAGGAAAAGGGGGCGCCGTAAATGCTACGGCGTCCCCCTTTCCCTAAATAATGATGCAGACCATCCCTCCATTGCTGTCGTTGACAATCTTTTGCATCGTGTCCTGCAGCTTCATCTGACACTCATCATCCATCATCGCAATCTTACTTCGTATCCCATCCTCCATCAATTCCCCAATGGATTTTCCAAAGATGTTTGTCTCCCACGCACCCTCCTCACTCTGCTGCCCCTGCCTGATATAGTTGATCAGGTCGTTCGCCTGCTCCTCACTCCCCACAATCGGCGCAATCTCCGTCTCGATATTCGCCCGGATCATGTGCACAGACGGAGAGACCGCCTTCATCTTAACGCCAAATTTATTTCCGTGACGAATCAATACCGGATCCTCCATCACGATGTCTGACAATCCCGGTCCCACCACGCCGTACCCCTTCATCTGCACCGCTTCAAACGCGTCCGAAACCTTCTCGTAAGCCTCCTTGCGCCCCGCCATCTCTTTGATGAGGGCAATCAGCTCATACTCTCCGGAGATCGGCACACCTGCAAGCTCGCTCATGTTTTCATAATAGTGCTTCTCTGCAATATCCATGCAGATTTTCACACACCCGGCGGACAAGTCCACCTCATCCACCTTGATTCTGGAAACATATTGCTCCGGCACAAACTCCTGGCTGTAGACATCTTTCATCCTGCGCATACTGCCGAGAATTCCCGATGCGCTTCGGATGAGCTCAGCTTTCATCGGATGCTCCGCACTCAGCATCTCCGCCCACTTTGGAATAAAAAATTCTACCCGCACGACAGGAAATTCATACAGAATCTGCTCCAGTATCCGATGCACATCCTCCTTCCGCAGCTGCTCGCAGTTGACGGGAATGACTGCTGCGTGGTATTTGCCCTGCATTTCCTCAGCTATGCGTGAGGTCTCCTCGCTGTACGGCTTTCTCGAATTTAGGAGGATGACATACGGCTTTCCGATGACGGAGAGCTCCTGGATCGTCTTCTCTTCCGCCGCCTGATATCCCTCCCTTGGAATCTCCCCGATGGAGCCGTCCGTAGTCACCACGACACCGATCGTCGCGTGATCTTGAATAACCTTTTTGGTCCCGATGGACGCAGCCTCCACAAAGGGAATCTCGTGGTCAAACCACGGCGTTTTCACCATCCGGCTTGCATCCCCCTCCATGTGTCCCGCTGCTCCGTCCACCATAAAACCCACGCAGTCAATCAAGCGGAGCTTTACCCTCGTCTCGTCCGCGAGCGCGATCTCGGCCGCATCCTTGGGGATAAACTTCGGCTCCGTCGTCATGATCGTCTTTCCCTGCGCCGACTGCGGCAATTCATCAATTGTCCGCTCCTTGCTATGTACATCTTCCATAAACGGAAGTACCATTAACTCCATAAAGCGTTTGATAAAGGTTGATTTTCCCGTCCGGACAGGACCGACAACGCCCAGATATACCTCGCCGCCCGTGCGATTTTGGATATCCTTGTATAAGTCGAACTCTTTTTTATTGCTGATGTCCATAAAAATACCCCTTCCATTCCTTACTAAAAGGTATGAAAGAAGGGCTTCATTTATTACACGAATAAACAACATTTATGTTGTGTTCCGTGGATAGCTTCCAGCCGAAAACTTGACCTCGGCTTATTCCATCTAAAGTCGTATCGGCAATCTACGTTTTACTCTTTCCAGCGCAGCACTCTCAACTTTCGGGGCAGGCAGGTAAACTTGACCTCCGTGAAATCGCCACAGTACTCGCCGTCCGCGTGGAGCACCATTGGCCGTTTCAAGCGGATGGTGCACTCCCTGCAATCTGTGACCTCAAAGCCTCGGATCCAGGTGTGCTTCGCAGCCACAAGAAATGGCAGACAGCAGAATGTTCGCCACTTGGGAATCCCAAAGATGCCGCAGACCGAAAGCCTGCCATCGCAGGCGCTGGCACTGGGGGCCATCGGCACACCGCCGCCCTCGGCGCTGAAGTTCATAGCCGCAAAACAGATAGACTTTTTATAGTTCCGCTGCCCCCTCCCGTCAAAATACCCCACAGCATCTGTCGTGTCCATGGAAAAGAGCGACTGCACGGTGAGTATGAGATAGGTCAGCTTTCCAAGATGGATTTTATTTAAGAAATCCTTTACTTTAGATCCCAGCGCTTTTTTGCACACCAGTGCATCGAGCCCGATGCCCGCGCTGACGGCAAACAGCCTGGACGCTTCACCGTCGTTCCAGCTCACCATTCCAAGATCTATGCGCGCTGTCCCCTCCTCGCTCTCCATACAGGAGAGAATCTCATCCAAACACTCCGTGGGACTTCCCTGAATGCCAAGCCCTCTCGCGAGATCGTTGCCTGAGCCCGTCGGGATCACCCCAAAGCGCACTCTGTCAAAATCTGTAATTCCACCTATCACTTCATTGGCGGTCCCGTCCCCGCCCACCACGACGAAGCAGATATCTCCGCCGTCCAACTCGCAGACCTTTTTCGCCAGCTGTCTCGCGTGCCCCACCGCCTCGGTCACAAATGCCTTATAGCCGACACCCCTCTCGTGGAGCGCGCGCTGAACCTCCCGCCAAATTTTTGCGCCCTTTCCGCTCCTCGACTTCTCATTTACGATAAAATACAGCATTTCTCTGCTCCTATGTATGAATTGCCGCAGTTTTGGTACATCTCCAAAGCAGACAAAACCACAGCTCCTTTTCTAAACTTATGTAGACTTTTTTATGTATACACTTTATCATGAATGACTGGAAATTACAAGTAAGAGGCGCCTGTGACAATCGCAAGCGCCCCCGTTTTTCTTCATTTTATGATCTTTCTTCTGTGGCAGTCTCCTCTGTCGACTTCCCCGGAGTGATCGCAATCTCCTCCACCGCAAGTCGCCCGTACATCTTCGTGTATGTATAGAGGCGTCCCGCCAACTTCCCGCTCATCTGCCCGGGCTTTGCACGCCACTGCCAGTTGTCCCCCAGAGTGGAGGGCGTATTCATCCGCCCCTCCGTTCCGACATCTAAAAGGTCCTGCATTGGAACGATCGCCAGATCGCCGACCGAGGACCACGCTCCGCGCATCAGTCCCCAGTTATACCCCTCCTCCCGGGTCAGATTTAAATACTCCTTGGCAAACTTCACGCTCTTTTTCGGGGCTGTCTTCATCCACCCCAGAAGCGTGTCATTGTCGTGTGTTCCCGTGTACACCACGCAGTGCGGCAGATAGTTGTGCGGAAGATAATCGCTTCCCTCCCGCGAGTCAAACGCGAACTGAATGACCTTCATCCCCGGAAAACCAGAGTCTTCCACCAGCTTTCGCACCGACGGTGTCAAAAATCCAAGATCCTCCACGATAATATCAAGCTTTCCGAGCTTTCGCTCCAGTACCCGGAAGAGGTCCATCCCCGGCCCCTTGCGCCACTCACCCTTCTTCGCCGTCTTTTCCTTTCCCGGGATCGCGTAATAGGAATCAAATCCCCGGAAATGATCAATACGAACAATGTCGTAGAGCCTCGCCATCGCCGCAATGCGCTTTGTCCACCAGGAATAGCCGTCCGCTTTCATAACGTCCCAGCGGAAGAGTGGATTGCCCCAGAGCTGTCCGTCCTCGGAGAATGCGTCCGGCGGACATCCCGCCACATCGATGGGATCCAGATTCTCATCCAAGTAAAACTGTCCGGGATTCGCCCACACATCTGCGCTGTCCCCCGCCACATAGATCGGCACATCCCCGATGATCTCGATGCCCTTCGCGTTGACATACGCCTTTAACTCCCACCACTGTTTGAAAAACAGATATTGCAGCATCTGATAAAAACGGATATCCTCCGCGTAAGTCCCTCTTGCATTCTCCAGCGCCTTTTGTTCTCTCGTTTTTAACTCCCTGTCCCACGAGCGCCACGCCGCACCTCCGTTTGCATCCTTGAGCGCCATAAACAGCGCATAATCCGAGAGCCAGTCCGCCTCCTCCTCACAAAATTTCGCGAAGTCCTCCGGCTCCTTTTTGCAAAAACGCGCGTACGCCAGCTTTAGCAGCTTATAGCGGGACTGGTACATCAGACCGTAGTCCACGCACTCCTCACGCTTCCCCCATGGAAAGGAGGAGCACTCCTTTTTTGTCAACAACTTCTCCCCGCACAGATATTCCAGATCGATGAAGTACGGATTTCCCGCAAAGCTGGAAAATGACTGGTATGGGGAGTCTCCATAGCTCGTGGGACAAATTGGAAGTATCTGCCAGTACCTCTGTCCCGATTTTTCCAGGAAATCCGCAAATCTCCTGGCCTCTTTTCCCATCGTGCCGATCCCGTACGGGGATGGCAGGGAAGAAATATGCATCAACACACCGCTGCTTCTCATAACAACTCTCCTCCAAAAACACCTGTGCCCCCGCCAAAAACTGCGGAAACCCAATGGCATATTATCTCTTATTTCATTCTCCGAATACTTTCCCCGCTCACAAACTCAAACGGCACGATCTCGTGAATCGCATCCTTTTTCAACTCAATCTGCCCAAACAAAATCTCCACACTCCTTGTGGCGAGTGTCTGGTATTGCTGCTTGATGGTCGCAATTTTGGGATTATAATATTCCGCCAGCGGCGTCCCGTCAAAGCCGATGACCGAGATGTCCTCCGGCACCCGGTACCCCAGGTCGCGCAGCGCGCGGATTGCCCCGATCGCCATCACATCCGACATCGCAAAAATCGCTGTCAAATCCGGAAACTTGCGCACCAGACGCTCCACTCCCCGGTAGGCACTGTCAAAAGAGAACCGCACTTTCTCATAGCAGCGCTCCACATCCATACGGATTCCGTTCGCTTTAAAACTCTCCGTGCAGCCGAGAAAACGCTGATGACTTGTGTGGGATGTCAAAAGGTTGCCGCCGAGAATCCCAATCTTTTCGTGTCCCGCCGCAAACAGGGCATCCACCGCGCGCTGCGCAGCCTCAATATCGTCCGTCGCCACACTCGACAGATTCGGAAAATTCATCTGGTTGGCACGGTTTGTAACCAGCACACAGGGCACATCCACACGGCCGAACCCCTTTTGAAAATATTCCGGGTTACCGCCGAGAAACAGCAGGCCAAGGGGCTTTCTCTCCCGGCAGAGCAGAATGGCCTGCTCCACCTCGTCGGCATCCTCATCCACATAGGATACCACAAGTGTGTACTCCGTCTTCTCGATCATCTGCTGGATCTCCTCCACAATGCCTGCAAAGAGCATGTTTGAGATACCCTTGACCAACACGCCGATGGACTTCGAGTTGTTCTGCTTTAAGTGCTTCGCATTATTGTTCGGAACAAAATGGAACTTCTCCACCACTTCTTCTATTTTTTTCTTGGCGTCCAAACTGACATCACTTCTGTTATTTAAGACACGCGAAACGGTGCTGACGGAATAGCCGGACTCCCTGGCAATGTCCTTAATCGTAACCATACTTTTTCCACCTACTTTTCGTCTCTTACTCCATCATATCAGCCTTTGACGGCCCCCACAACCACACCCTCAATGATGTACTTCTGGCAGATCGCATAGAAAATGATGATCGGTACGATCGCGAGCACCAACATCGCCATCATAGTTCCCCAGTCAACCGCTCCATAGCCGCCCTTTAAGTACTGAATGACAATCGGGATCGTCTTGTACTTCTTCAAATCCAGCACCAGATATGGAAGCAGATAATCGTTCCAAATCCACATCGCCTGCAGGATGGACACTGTGATGGTAGTTGGCTTCATAATCGGAAATACCACCTGGAAAAAGGTCTGGATCGGCGTGCATCCGTCAATCATCGCCGCCTCCTCGATTTCAAGCGGAATGCTCTTCACAAAACCGCAGAACATAAATACCGACAGTCCCGCTCCAAATCCCAGATAGACTAAGATGATACCGATTGGAATGCTAAGGCGCATCATATTCGCAATCTTTGAGAGGGGG
>CAJLGN010000063.1 GCA_905206195.1 uncultured Roseburia sp. | reverse complement strand
GATATTGGAGCTGGTTTTGGAGGAACCGGAGAAGAATCCGAAAGAGGCGTTGATGGAGTTGACGCGGGAGAGAATGTAGGAGGCCAGGCGCTGAAAGGCGGCGTGGGATGACGGATTCAAGGGATTTGTGCAGCAGCAATTTTTCAGGAGCTCGTGTCATGAAATTTTACCCCCTCACATATGATGAATAGACACGGTGACAGAACCGTAGATGAATCGTATGGAGGGGTTTTTGTGTATAATCGACCGGAGCAGGTATTAGAACAATATGACATGGAAGTGAAGACTGTCTCAAAAGGGCGTGAGAGCTATATTTGCGACACGGATCGGGGACAAAAGCTTTTGAAAGAATATAGAGGGTCTATGGAGCGCGCTGAATTTCTGGCGGGGATGTTGGAGCATCTGCACGGGCAGGGTATGCTTGTGGAGACGGTGCTGCGCACAAAGGAGGGGGCGCCGATTGCTGTGGCTGAGGATGAGACGAAATACATGGTGTCAGACGCGCTTATGGGCGCTGAGTGCGATACCAAGAACCGGGACAATATGCTGGATGCGGTGCGGAAGCTGGCGGAGCTTCACAACATTGCAGCGGGGTATCAGGGGGAGATTCCAGAGTTTGTGCGTGCAAATGAAAACGCACTTCTTTTTCTCTATGAAAAGCATAACAGGGAGCTTGGAAAAGTAAAAAATTACATACGTGCAAAGAAGAAAAAAAACGAATTTGAGATGCTTTTTGCGGGGCAGTATAAGCGTTATATAGAGAAGGCAGATTTGGTGACGAGGCAGCTGCAGGAGATGAAGCCGGAGGAGACGGTCGTAGGATTTTGCCACGGGGACTACAACCAGCACAATGTGATTTTTTCGCGCAGGGGAATCGGCGTGGTGCATTTTGATAGTTTTTCCTACCAGATTCGCGTGAGTGACTTGGCAAATTTCATGCGCAAGATGATGGAGAAAAACAATTGGAATACCGGACTTGGGATGGACTTCATCCGCGCGTACGACAGGGGGCGAAAACTCTCCGAGCAGGAGCTGCGCTATCTGTATCTGCACATGGCCTACCCGGAAAAATTCTGGAAAATTGCCAATCACTATTACAATGCACACAAGGCATGGATATCCGGGCGCAACATTGAGAAGCTGCAGAAATTGATTCGTCAGGAAAATGAGCGGGAACAGTTTCTGGAAATGTTATTTAATTTTACATCTTAAATCTTATGCGTTATACTGTAGAGGAACAAAAACCATTTTTATGTGGAAAGGTGAATGCACTTGAAGATGAAAAAAGTAGGAATTTTTATAGCTGCGGCAGGCATGCTTTTGTTGGCGGCATGCGGGAGGAATCAAACCAGTAATTTTGTCTCGGGCAAATATTACAGTCCGGCGAATGAGACGGCGAGGGGGGAGACCATCGCGGATACGCAGGCGCCGGAGGCGGACGCGGACGCTGCATCCATAAGCGGGGATCTCTTTTTGGTCACGAGCAACGATATGCAGTCGCAGTGTTTGATCCTGGAGCAGCTTGCTTCGGGGAAGCAGTATATGTACAATTATTCTCTCTCCACAAGATTTCTGGATAAATACGGCAACCGGACGACGGTGTCCTACTTTGAACCGGGAAGAGTCATCTGTGTAGGCAAAAAAGACAGCAAGGGAAGACTTTTGGAGGCACAGATTTCCAATCGGGTGTGGGAGTATCCGGATGTGATCCGTTTTTCTGTGGATGAGGAACGCGGCGTTTTTAAAATCGCGGACACGAATTATTCCTATCGGGCGGGAGTTTTTATCGCCTCCGATGGCAGTATGCAAAAGCTTTCCGACCTGACATCACTGGACACACTCCGCGTGGTGGGAATTGGCAAGGAGATTCTCTCGATCTCCGTCACGACGGGACACGGGGAGCTTGCACTGGAGAACACGGAGGTGTTCGAGGGGAGCTACATTCAAGTCGGGAGCAAGATCTTTTCAGAGATTACCGGGGAGATGACCATGGAGCTCCCGGAGGGCGTGTACACAGTGGCAGTGGCGAATGATGGGTACGGCGGAAATACGGATGTGGAGATCAAGCGAGGGCAGGAGACAGTGCTTGATCTGGACACTCTAAAGGGAGAGGGACCAAAGTACGGAGATATCCTCTTTACGGTGGATGTGGCAGGTGCGATTCTGCAGATTGACGGAAAGGCGGTGGACTACAGCGAGGCTGTGCCGGTTCGGTACGGCGTTCACACGCTGACGGTCACGGCAGATTCCTATGAGCCGTACACCAAAAAGCTCTTTGTCAATTCCGAGGAGGCGACAATCGTCATCGGTCTGTCGGGGGGCGGAGGCAATTCTGGCAGCTCAGAAAATGCAGGAGCGAACACGGATGCCGGGGCGAACACGGACGCCTGGGCGGATACGAACACCGCGACAGATGCAGGGAATGCTGGAAGTCTTGCAGGAAGTCTCGCGGGAAATCACACGGCTGGGGGAACGGGCTCCGGCGCTGGAAGTATCACAGGAAATACGGGCAGCAGTGGACTTACAGATGGGAACGTCAGTGAGGCGGAGCTGAACTCGATTGTGAACAATCTGCTAAACGAGGGATCCAGTGATACAAAGTCGGATTACCTGTCCACCATCAGCAAGCTGTTATCCTCGCTGTCGGGGGAGCAGTAGAGCATAATTTTAGGAAGAAAGTGCTATTTTCTCTGGCGATAGCACTTGAAAAACGAGGGAACCAAAGCTAAGATAGAAATATCACACATACAGGAGGATATCAGGATGGGATATAGGGAAAGCTATGAGGCGTGGTTGAAGAATCCTTATTTTGACGAGGCGACGAGACAGGAGCTCTCAGACATCGCCGGGGATGAGAAGGAGATAGAGGAGCGCTTTTATATGGATCTGGAGTTTGGCACAGCCGGGCTTCGGGGCGTAATCGGGGCGGGAACGAACCGCATGAACATTTATACAGTGCGCAAAGCGACGCAGGGGCTCGCGAATTATATTCTTCAGGTTGGCGCCGGGGAAAAGGGGGTGGCGATCGCCTACGATTCGAGGAGAATGTCACCTGAATTTGCGGACGAAGCGGCGCTGTGCCTCGCGGCAAACGGTATAAAGGCATATGTGTTCGAGTCCCTGCGACCGACACCGGAGCTGTCCTACGCCGTGAGAAAGCTCGGATGTACTGCGGGGATCAACATTACAGCGAGTCACAACCCGCCGGAGTACAACGGCTATAAGGTCTATTGGGCGGATGGCGCGCAGATCACACCGCCGCACGACGAGGGAATCATGGCGCAAGTGCGCGGAGTGGCAGACTACGCCGCGGTGCGGACGATGGATTTGGAGCAGGCGAAGGCGGCGGGACTGTATCAGATCATCGGTGCGTACATCGATGATCCTTATATTGCGGAGCTAAAGAAGCTGGTGCTGCGCCAGGACTGTATCGACAAGGTCGGTGCGGACATGAAGATTGTCTACTCGCCGCTTCACGGCACCGGAAATATCCCGGTGCGCCGTGTCTTAAAAGAACTCGGTTTCCAGAACGTGTATGTCGTTCCAGAGCAGGAGCTCCCAGACGGAGAATTTCCGACGGTCAGCTATCCAAACCCGGAGGCGGAGGAGGCATTTGCGCTGGGGCTTGCACTTGGAAAAGAGGTGGATGCCGATCTTATCCTCGCGACAGATCCGGATGCCGATCGTCTTGGCGTTTACGTGAAGGACTCCAAGAGCGGAGCCTATCACAGCTTAACCGGGAATATGTCGGGCTGTCTGATTGGGGATTATGTCATCGGACAGAGAAGGGAAATGGAGGGAGGACTTCCGGCGAACGGCGCATTTATCCGCTCCATCGTTTCTACCAACATGGCGGATGCCATCGCAGAATACTACGGTATTCAGCTGGTGGAGGTTCTGACCGGATTTAAATTCATCGGACAGAAGATGTTAGAATTTGAGACAAAGGGGACTGGAACCTACCTCTTTGGCATGGAGGAGAGCTACGGTTGTCTCACTGGAACCTACGCCAGGGACAAGGACGCCATCGTGGCATCCATGACGCTCTGTGAGGCGGCTGCCTACTATAAGACAAAGAACATGACACTCTGGGATGCGATGCTTGCCATGTATGAGAAATATGGCTATTATAAGGATGATGTCACTTCAATTACCTTAAAGGGCATTGAGGGGCTGGCCAAGATTCAGGAGATCATGAACACGCTCCGCGACAATGCCCCGACACACATCGGCGGCTACAGGGTAACGGCAGTCCGGGATTATAAGAGGGATACGATCACGGATACTGCGACCGGGGAAGTGAGAGGAACCGGCCTGCCATCTTCCAATGTTTTGTATTATGAAATGACAGATGGAGCGTGGGTGTGTGTGAGACCTTCCGGCACGGAGCCAAAAGTAAAATTTTATCTCGGCGTGAAGGGAACATCCTTAGAAGACGCAGATTCCAAATCGAAGCGTTTGTCGGAATCTGTGCTCGCAATGATTGACAAAATGCTTTAAGCAGGGGGATTTTTCCTTGACAAAGCAGATAAAAACAAGTATAAATAGGAAGTAGGTATTTTGAGAAGGCCTCGAATATTATTTATATTGAAAATCCATAGGAGGAATTTTTGACATGAACAAAGCAGAATTGGTTGCAGCAATGGCTGAGAAAGCAGAATTAAGCAAAAAGGACGCAGAGGCGGCATTAAAGGCATTTACAGACATTGTTGCTGAGGAATTAAAGAAAGGTGAGAAGATCCAGTTGGTAGGATTCGGAACATTTGAAGTATCTGAGAGAGCAGAGAGAACAGGAAGAAACCCGCAGACCGGCAAAGAGATGGTGATTCCGGCTTCCAAGTCTCCGAAGTTCAAAGTTGGAAAAGCTTTAAAGGATATGGTTAACGCCTAAGCAATATAGATGCTTGAAGGAGTGGATTCCGCGTCGCTGTGCGGATTCGCTCCTTTTTTGCGCAGAAATAGAGGGTAGTGCCACTCACTTAGAGGCAAATCGAGCTGCGCTGCAGCATGGAGATGGAGGAGACAATGCGATTAGACAAGTTTTTAAAGGTTTCGCGCCTGATCAAGCGCCGCACCGTTGCCAACGAGGCGTGCGATGCAGGCCGCGTGACGGTGAACGGGAAGCCGGCGAAGGCCTCCCTGCAGGTGAAAGTCGGCGATATTATTGAGATCGGATTCGGGACGAAATCGGTGAAGGTTCGGGTGCTGGATCTGCAGGATACGACGAAGAAGAACGAGGCCAAAGATTTATTTGAATATATATCATAAAACAGGACACCTCCCAATATATTTATAACAGAGTTTTATAAAGATAGCGGGAGGTTTTTTATGGACGAGAGGAACAGCAATGCGGCAAAAGCACATAAGGTCCTGCTGGCAAACCGGAAGAATGGGGCGTTTGGCGGTGTGGTGGATGTCCTTTCTTTTGATGTGAGTGAGATTTTACTAGAGACGGAGCTTGGAATGCTGCTGATCAAGGGGCACGATTTACATGTGAACCGCCTGAGCCTGGAGAAAGGCGAGATCGACATTGAGGGAAGGATCGATTCGCTCGCTTACTCCGATATAAAGAGTGCAGGCAAACAGGCGGAGTCGATTCTGGGAAGGCTGTTCAAATAGATGGCGGTCAGTGAGACAATCGGGCAGGAGGCGGCGCTGCTTGGCATTTCCACGTTGGTGGGAGTGGGATTATTTTTTTTGTACGACGCCCTGCGGATTTTCCGCAGAATTATTCCGCACGGTAACCTGTGGATCGGTATCGAGGATTTTTGGTACTGGCTCGTCTGTACCGGTGCGGTGTTTGTCATGCTCTATCGAGAAAATGATGGCATGGCGCGCGGGTTTGCGCTCGGAGGGGTTGTCCTTGGCATGCTGTTGTACTATCTTTTGCTCAGCCGGCTGGTAATTCGTTTAAATGTCCTTGTGCTTGGAACCGTGCTGAGTGTTGCAAAGAGGATCCTCAGGTTCTTTTTTGGCCCGCTGTTTCGGATTTTGAAAAAAGCGGCAGGATTTTTGAGAAAACAATTGAAAAAGTTCTTCCGAGCGGTTAAAATAGGCTTATGTAAACTATAGGGAATTTTGATTGAGGTGGTGGGGCGATATGGCAGCGACAAAGAGACGGAGAAAAAACAGTATGCGGGCGGGGAAGTTGTGCATCAGCATGATTCTGGTTGCCTTTGTGGCAGTCATGTCTGTTCAGATTGTCAGAGTCTACCAAAAGGATCAGCAGTACGCCAGGAAGCAGGAAGAACTGGAGCTGCTTCTGAAGGAGGAGACGGCAAGGCAGCAGGACTTGGAGGAGTACGAGGCGTACACGAAGTCGCAGCAGTATGTGGAGGACATTGCCAAGAGTAAGCTGGGACTTGCCTATGACAATGAGATTATATTCAAGGAAGAGAAATAAGAATAGAACATTAGCAGTGAGTGGGGGATGTTCCAGGAAATCAATCAGGATTTCTTTTGGGACATCCCCCCGCTTTTTTGTACAAGAAACAGACAAAATCACAGGTTTTCGGACAAAGCATCAATTTTTTGAAGCTCCTCGGGTGAAAAATCAACGCACCCGACAATCCTTACATTTTCTGAGATCTGCTCTGGCCTGGAAGCACCGATTAGGACGCTCGTGACATCAGAATCCTTTAAGACCCAGCTGAGCGCCATCTGTGCGAGCGACTGCCCGCGTGTGGCTGCAAGTTGGTCTAAGGTGCGAATCTGTGCGAGGCGCTCTGCGGTGAGGGCGGACTCTTTTAAAAACCTTCCGTCTGTCAGGATGCGGCTGTCCGCCGGAACACCGTTTAGATAGCGGCTGGTGAGCATACCCTGCGCGAGCGGGGAAAAGGCAATGATCCCCTTTTTTTGTTCTCTCGCTGTTTCTTTTAAGCCGTTTTTCTCGATGCTTCGGTCAAAGATGGAGTAGCGGTTCTGATTGATGATGAAGGGGCATTTTAAATCTGAGAGAATCTCGCAGGCTTTTCTTAAGGTTTCCCCATCATAATTGGAAAGCCCGACATAGAGGGCTTTTCCGCTTCTCACAATCGAATCCAGGGCGCCCATAGTTTCCTCCAGCGGGGTCTGGGGATCCATGCGGTGGTGGTAGAAGATATCCACGTAATCAAGCCCCATGCGCAGGAGGCTCGCGTCGAGGCTTGCCGTGAGATATTTGCGGCTTCCCCAGTCGCCGTAGGGGCCTTCCCACATCGTGTAGCCCGCCTTTGTGCTGATAATCAGCTCGTCCCGGTAGGGCATCATCACGACTCTGGTGATTTGCCTGTTCTGCATGAAGGCTTCCGGTGCAATGG
>CAJLGN010000062.1 GCA_905206195.1 uncultured Roseburia sp. | reverse complement strand
ATACAATCTTGATTTTTGTCCCTCTTCTCACCGTCTCCTCCATTTTTGCCTAAAGCGAAAAATATGCCTCAGTCAAATTCTTAAGCGCCTGCTGATCCCCGGTTCCCATCAGCTCGCGCGCGGAGTGCATCGCCAAAAGTGGAATGCCGACATCCACAGTCTTCACGGGAAGCAGCGCGGACGCGATGGAACCGAGTGTCCCGCCTCCCGGCATATCCGAGCGATTCACAAACTTCTGGTACGGAATCTTTTTCAGCTCACAGATCTGCTGGATAATGCCGATGGCCTCGCAGTCCGTCGCGTAGGACTGGGAACTCGCCTCCTTGACGCAAAGTCCCTTCCCCAGGATGGGCTTATTGGTGATGTCCATCTTTCCAGCCTGATTCGGGTGTAACCCGTGCGCCACATCCACCGACAGGAGCATGCCCTGATAGAGATCGCTCTCCGCCGTCTCCTCTCTGCCGACCGCCTTTAAAATGCGAAGCAGCATATCGTGCAGCAAAATTGATCCTGCGCCCTGCTTACTGCGGCTTCCAATCTCCTCGTGGTCAAAGAGCGCGATCATATTTATGCCCTGTCCACGCGCGCCATCGATGATGCCCGATACAAGGGCCGCGCAGGAGGTGAGATTGTCAAGGCGCGGGCTTGAGATAAAGTCACCGTTCACACCGACGTACTCCGCCTCCTCCTTGCAGTACACAGTGAGCTCAAAGTCCAAAATCTCCTCTTTTTTGACGGAAAGCTCCCCTGCCAAAAATGCGAGGAAGTAATCCGCCCCCTTCTCCTCCTCCGAGAGCATGGCGAGCACCGGCAGCATATCCACCTGTTTGTTTAACTCCACACCCTTGTTGACATCGCGGTTCATGTGGATGGCAAGATTCGGGATCGTCAAAAGATTCTTCCCGGACACGAACTCCTTCACCTCCGGCGCAAACGGATCTGCACTCTTTACAGCCACGCGCCCTGCGATGCCAAGCGGGCGATCCAGCCAGGTGTTTAAGATAGCTCCGCCGTACACCTCCACATTCACCTGAGCGTAGCCGTTTGCCGCGAGATCTGCTGAGGGTTTGATCCGCAGGCATGGAAAATCTGTGTGCGCTGCTCCGATGCGGATCTGCGGCGCCCTCGTCTCCTCCCAGCCATCCCCCACCGTGAATGCAAACAGGGTGGTGTCATGATGATTTACATAATATTTTCCACCCGCCTTCAAATCCCAGCGCTTGGCATAATCCAATCCGGAAAAACCGGCTGCTGCAAGGCGCTCTTTGCAGGCGCGCACCGCCTGTACCGGAGAGACGCCTTTTTTTAACAAATCAAATAAAATTTCTGTCTCTGTCATTGTGGTTGTTTCCTCTTTCTACCTATTCTTCTCTTCATTATACACGACACACTGAAAGTTTCCAAGCAAATCCTTTTCTCCCACAGTATCACGATCATTTTATCAGCACCACAAGCTTCTCATAGATTGCTTCTGCCAGATTTCTATGTCCACTTTCTTCCATATGTTCCATATCTGCCTGACTGTAAGTCGCGCAATCTGACGCCGCGAGAAATTCTGTGTGATAAGCGTTTGCCAATGTCTGGTACACTTCCTTTAGCCTGTGCGACACCGCCACCGCGCGCTCGTCAAATTCCGGATCATAGCCGTCTCTCCATACATCACTGCCCAAATGAATAGGGGACACCAACAAGATCTTCGCCTGTGGCTGCCGCTCGCGGATCAAGGCAAGCAAACGTTCGATTCCAAGTCCAATGACCGTCTCATCTGCACGATAGATCTTCTTGCAATCATTCGTTCCAAGCATGAGCACAATCGCGTCCAAAGGCGCATGGCTCTCCAAAAGAAACGGCAGGGAATCGATTCCCCGCCGTCCTTCCCGAAGCTCATCTTCAAACATTGTTGTTCTGCCGCAAAGCCCCTCCTCTATGATATGGGCATTTTCGGTCCCAAGCTTTTCCTGCAGAATACTGGTCCATCTGACACCCCAGGCATATCTCTCTCCTGTTTTTGGATCATACCCCCATGTGTTGGAATCTCCAAAGCACAATATCTGTTTCATATCAGTTTATCTCACCGCCCTCAATCACAAGACTTTCTTTGTACTCAACGCCATAAGTGTCGACGAGCGTCGCATCGTAGGCTGCATGGAAAAAGTTTTCATTCCCGAGCCCTTTGATCTCCTCATTGATCCAGCGAAGCAGCGACTCATTCCCCTTTGTGACAGCAGGGGCAATCGTATCCTGACTGCCGAGAGATGGTATTCCCACGGTATATCCCTCGCTTTGCAGTGCGAATGCGATGACTTCTGTATTATCGTTTGCCCAGGCTACTCCATTTCCGTTTTCCAGTGCATTCTTTGCGGTCGCGTAGGTGTCATATTTCTGAAGCGGAATATCCGGATAATTTTCAATAAAGTATGCCTCCGCTGTGGTTCCGGATATCACAATCACGGAATCGTCCGGATTCCAGTTGTCAAGAGATGTGATTACATTGCTGTCCGGAGATACCACTCCAAGCGCCACATTCATGTACGGAAGTGCAAAATCAACCTCCTGCGCACGCTCCTCTGTAACGGTAAAGTTCGCGAGAATCACATCCACCTTTCCAGTCTGCAGATACTCGATCCGGTTGGTGGCCTCCGTGGACACAAAGTTCACTTTGACGCCCAGATCTTGGCCGATTCGGTTGGCAAAATATATATCATATCCCTGATATTCCCCGTTTTCATCCACATATCCAAATGGATTTTTATCGGAAAATACGCCAATGTTAATCTCCCCGCTCTCCTTGATCTCATCCAGCGTGCGATACCCCGCCGCGCTCTGACTCGAGGGCTTTCCGCAGGCGGTGAGCCCCAGTGCCAAGACAAACGAGAGTGCCAGTGCCATCAAACCTTTATTTTTTTTCATCATATCCTCCATTCCGGGCATCGCCCATAAACTTTTTATTCTTTATGCATCCACATTCGGATGCGGCCGGCTGTTGTCATAACTGAATATATTCAAAAACTTTCTTGCCCGCTCTGTCTTAGGCTGTGTAAAAAATTGATCCGGATCTGCCTCCTCCACGATTTTTCCCTCATCCATGAACACGACCCGATCCGCGACTGCCCGCGCAAACTGCATTTCGTGTGTGACGATGATCATCGTCCTGCCCTGCTTTGCCAGGTCAAGGAGACAGTCCAGCACCTCCCGCACCATCTCCGGGTCGAGCGCCGCCGTCACCTCGTCGAACAGCAGGATTTCTGGATGCATACAAAGCGCCCTCACTATCGCAACTCTCTGCTTTTGACCTCCGGACAGCTGTCTCGGATAGCTTTTCTCCTTCTCCGGCAACCCGACTCTTTTTAAGAGAGATCTCGCCTCCTCCTGCGCATCGGGTTTGTTTTTTTTCTGAACCTTCCTGGGCGCGAGTGTCAGATTGTCAAGAACCGTAAGATGCGGGAAAAGCTCATAATTCTGGAATACCATCCCCACCTTTTGCCGCAGTTCTTTTAAGTTCTTCTTTTTATCAAAAATCGTACCGTCAATCTTTATATTCCCTTCCTGAATCTCCTCCAGAGCATTGATACAGCGCAAAAATGTGCTCTTTCCACACCCGCTCGGCCCTACAATGACGATCACCTCCCCCTTTTTCACGGTCAGGCTGATGTCCTTTAAAATTTCATTGTCCTCATAGGACTTTCGCAGATGCTCGATCTCCAATAATGCTTCGCTCACGCCTTCACCTCCACTTCTTCTCCAACTGCTTCGCCAATATGCTAAGCGGCCAGCAGATAATAAAGTACAATAGAAATATAACCAGATAAACTCCAAACGCAGCATTTGGGCTGCTCATACGGTTCGCCTCAATAATCTGCTGCCCTACCTTTAGCACTTCAACCACTCCTATCATGAGTACAAGACTCGTCGTCTTTATCATCCTGGTGATCAGATTCATGGAGAGCGGTATCAGTCTGCGGATCGTCTGGGGAATGATAATGTTCCGGTAAATTTGTCCGTTTGTGAGCCCAAGCGCCGTTCCGCTCTCATATTGATGCCTCGGAATGCTGATCAACGCACCTCTCACCAAGTCTCCCATCTCCGCCGTTCCCCAGAGGGAAAACACAAGGACGGAAGCCACTTCCCCGGACAGATCCCAGCCAAATGCCCTGGTGGTTCCAAAATATGCCAGAAACAACAAAACCATCTGTGGCATAATGCGGATGAACTCAAGATAAATTCTTGACAGCACCTTCGTCACCCGATTGCGGAGTGTCATGACAATCCCCAGCAAAATTCCGCATGGAATGCTGATTGCGATGGATACCATGCTAATTCTTACTGCAACCCAAAGACCGCCGAGAATCCGCAGCATATTCTGCCCTTTCAACAGTACTTCAAGACCCAAATCCGGCATAGCGAACCCTCCTCTCAAGCAGACTTCCAAGGATGGATACCGGAAGCAGGATCAGCAGATAAAACACAACCAGGAGGAAAAGTGATTCGGTCGTCTTATAATAAAGACCGATCAAATCCTTTGCTGTAAACATCAAATCCATCAAGCTGATCGCTGAAAATAGACTGGTCTCCTTCAGGAGAAATATGACATTGGCCACAAGCGCCGGAACACTCACGGAAACAGCCTGCGGCAGGAGCACATAACAAAAAGTCTGAAGCTTGCTGAGCCCAAGGCTCAAAGCGCTCTCCTCCTGAATGTGTCCAATGGATTCCATTCCACTTCGAAACCCCTCCGTCATATATCCTCCGCCAAGAAACGCCAACCCCCACATTCCGCAGGCGTAGGCTTCCGTGCGAATTCCTATTTTGGGCAGCCCGTAATAAAGGAAGAACAACTGCACTAAAAAAGGGGTGTTTCTGCTGATCTCGACATAGATCTTTACGATTTGTCTCAGCACCGGCACTTTCAAATGTAAGATGAGCGCTCCCAGAAGACCGATCAGGATTGAAATGACAATTCCAGCAAATCCAATTTTCACGGTCAACAGGGCTGCTTTTTGATAAAGTGGCAGGTACTTTATGATAAATTCCAGATTCATTTTTTCGGTCTCTCCCCGATCTTCATTTTCTTCTACCTCTCTTCTCTGATTTACTTGAACATCCACACAAAAAATGCCCAAAAGAGCTTCACTCCTGGGCGATGTGACTGTGATTCACCTAATCCATCTAACGCTTAGGTGTATGAAAAGGGCGCAAAGCAATCATCGCATGCGCCCCAAGCACATCACTTGCCCGGGAGATCACCTTGCGACAACAACAGATAGCTTCATTTGCAACAGCTGTATCATGTACTCCCATTGCTTTCCCCTTCCTTCATTATTTATTTTTTAATCCTATCACCTTATTCCTAGTATGTCAATAGGTTTTATATGTTTTATCTTGGCCTCTCCGAACGGCAAGTGGTTTTGTCTATGTCCGTCGTCTTGTGTCGACCGAAAATCAGACATACTTTTGTAAATATTTTACAATTTTCATTTAGTATGTTATCCTCATTGCATAATTATTCATATTTCTAAATTGAAACGAGCAACGCCGGCGTGGTGAGAAGCTGTCTTTATGGCACGCGCGTTGATGACAAAGTGGTAACACTTCTGCCAGTAAACAGCGCAACCAGTGACAATATCAACGCCGCCGTCAGTTTCTGCGTCAGGCAGATGGCTCTTTGCTCCCTTGCCTTTTTTCCCAATCATGCTATAATCGTTAAAAGAAATAACATCGCAAACGGAGATTCGATATGATTGCACTGAACCTGTTAGAAATCAAGGACTTTATGAATAAGCTGCTGTGCACGGAGACCTTTGACAACTTTCTGCTCCGGGAAGCCACGATCCAAAGCAGCGTCACATGGAATCTGGACGGCGCCATAAGCCCAGCATTTTATTCCTCCGAGGAGCTGGAGGCGCTTGGACTCTCAGGTCTGTCCTTTCTGCCCTTTGGACAGTTGCGCTCCCACTGTTTCGACCTGATCAAGGGAAAGCGTACTCCCTCTTATTTCAAATTCGTGTTTTTACTCTCACCGGAGAACCTCACCAGAACCTTAGAACAGACACACAGCTCCTTCACCTCGGATGACATCACGGGCATGTTCTTAAACCTCAAGTTCCAGAACGGGGCACTGCTTTTGACCACCGGGCTTTCCTACCGCATCTATTCTGCGGACAAGCGACTGGAACAGGAATGGGATTCTCTCGTGAAGCGTTTCCTGCAAAGCCACCAGATTAATTTTGAAGAACTCTAAATTTAGTGCTTTACTTTTATAAACTATTATGATATGGTATTTATAGCTGTATATTACAGTTAGTATTTATTTTTGGAGGTACTTTTTGATGAAAGGTACAGTAAAATGGTTTAACAACCAAAAAGGTTACGGATTCATCTCCGACGAGTCGGGAAATGACGTATTCGTACACTACTCAGGTCTGAACATGGACGGATTCAAATCCCTCGAGGAAGGCGCTGCTGTAGAGTTCGAGGTAGTAGAAGGATCCAAAGGACCTCAGGCAACCAATGTCACTGTAGTAAGATAGTTTACTGCAGGCGGTAGCATTACCGTTTTAAATCACAAGTTTCATGTACCTTTTTCTTAAAATAGAACTTGCTTTTTATTTGTTAGATTAAGATATTGTAAACAACGGATTTGAAAAGAGTCTGTCACGAGTCATCTCGTGGCAGACTCTTTTTGTATCACAGAAAGCAAGACTGGCATGGTCAAATATTGCAAAACTGGATTTTTAAATTAATCCAGATTGCATATATCATAATCCCATCTATAAAAATAAAAACTATACAGAAATGAGGAATATTATGAACACAACATCCACAGACACAAAAAAAACAGCTTTATCCCGCGGGGAAGTTCGTTTTCTGACAATCACCGCTCTTTTTGTCGCGCTCACCTACGTTTTTACCGCTTTTATCAACATCCGCCTGCCGCTTGCCGCAAACGGCGGTCTGGTACATCTGGGAAACATCCCGCTGTTCCTCTGCGCGATCCTTTTTGGCAAGAAAAGTGCCGCCATCGCAGGGGGCATAGGCATGGGACTCTTTGATCTCCTCTCCGGGTGGACCGCGTGGGCTCCCTTCACCCTGGTCATTGTCGGGCTTATGGGCTTCACTGTCGGGCTTATCACAGAAAAACACCGAGGGATTCTCTGGAACGTACTCGCCGTCGCCGCAGCTGCGCTCATCAAAGTCACTGGATACTACATTGCTGAGGGCATACTCTACGGAAACTGGCTCGCGCCGGTCACGTCCATCCCTGGCAATCTCGTCCAAATCGGCATCGCTGCTGTGATCGTGCTTCTCATCGC
>CAJLGN010000061.1 GCA_905206195.1 uncultured Roseburia sp. | reverse complement strand
AGCCGGAGAATCTTGTACATATCTGCTTGAATAATGAAGCGCATGAGTCGGTGGGCGGGATGCCGACGGGATGTGTCGGTTTAGAATATGCCAAGGTGGCAGAGGCCTGTGGATATTCGGTTATATATGTGGTAGACAATCCCACAGAGCTTTCGCGGGTGATTGATGAGATAAAAAGAGAGCGCAGGCTGGCCTTTTTAGAAGTCCGAGTCAGCATGGATTCACGGGCAGACCTTGGGAGGCCGCAGGAGAGCGCGCTGGAAAACAGGACCCATTTTATGGAGTATCATGGGAGGGACAGATGAAAACAGTATATGCATGTTTTTGCACGGATGTGATCCATGAAGGACATTTGAATCTTATCAGGGAGGCGAAGAAATACGGGGAAGTTATCGCGGGCGTGTTGGACGATGCGGCAATGATACGCTACAATCGTTTCCCGCTTGTATCCTTTGAGGAGAGAAAGCATATGCTCGAAGTGATTCCCGATATCAGCAGGATTGTGGTGCAGAAAGAGGTCATGTACCAGGATGTCTTGGGAGAACTTAGACCCGATTATGTCATCCACGGTGACAACTGGACGGAAGGGCCAATGCGTGCGATCCGCAGTAATGTGATAGACAATCTCAAAAAATGGGAGGGAGAATTGATCGAGATTCCCTATACTTATAATGCGAAGGTCAGCAGGATTGAGGCTCTGATGCGCGAACGAGCGGCAATGCCGGAGTATCGAAGAAAGAGGCTGCGCCTGCTCTTGAAATTGTGCCCGATCGTGAAGACGTTGGAGGTGCACAGCGGGTTGACTGGACTGATCGCCGAGAAAACGATCGTTGCAAATCATGGCGAAATTGACCAGTTTGATGCCATGTGGCTCTCGAGCTTGTGTGATTCCACTGCAAAAGGAAAGCCGGACATCGAATTGGTGGATCTCTCATCGCGGCTTCGGACAGTCGATGATGTGCTGGAGGTGACGACAAAGCCGATTATCCTGGATGGAGATACAGGCGGTCAGACGGAGCACTTTGTGTATAATGTGAGGACGCTCGAAAGAATCGGTGTGTCTGCAGTGATTATTGAAGATAAGACGGGGCTTAAGAAAAATTCTCTGTTTGGAACAGAAGTCGAGCAGACGCAGGATGATGTGGAAAGTTTTTGTGCCAAGATCAGAGCTGGGAAAATGGCGCAGCTTACCGAAGACTTCATGATTATAGCAAGAGTTGAGAGTCTAATTCTCGACAAAGGGGTGGAGGATGCACTCCTTCGGGCAAAAGCTTATGTGGAAGCGGGAGCGGATGGAATCATGATTCACAGCAGAAAGAGGGATCCGGATGAAGTATTTGCATTCTGCGATATCTTCCGGGAGGAGAATCAGGAGACGCCGATTGTCGTGGTTCCGACAGCCTATAACACTGTGACGGAGGCGGAGCTGCAGGCGCATGGGATCAATGTTGTGATCTACGCAAATCAACTCACCCGAAGCGCGTTTCCTGCAATGCAGAAAACGGCGACGGATATATTGACCCATCACAGGGCAAAAGAGGTGGATGAAAGACTGATGTCGATCAAGGACATTATCACTCTAATCGATGAGATATAGGCTGTCAGTTCCACAGAGTACAATATGCGTACTTTGAGGTCACTTTTTTGCGAATAAAATCGGGTGAGGCAGTCTGCCTTGGTTCCCCGGCGGTGAAATACTCGATGGCATCTAGAATGTCAGCGCAGCAATGCCCGGCATTGGAAAAAAGCAGGGCTCCTTTTGTAAGGATATTTTGATATTGCTCCGGTTCCTGCATGAGTTTTTGGGCGGTCTCTTTTAGATCAGACTTTTTGCATTTGATGACATATTCCATGGGGACACTTGCAAAGCGGCTCGGTGTGGTGTCAGGGATCAGCCAGTCCGATACTGCGATACTCGGTTTTCCAAACATAAAGGCTTCTGCCATGACGCTTGATTCATCAGAGACGACCATATCGCACAGGGCAAGCGCGGTCATGATACTTTCCTCGGGTTCGATATAATATACATTTTCATATTTGCCTTCGTGCAGAGCGCGCATCTGCCGGATGTTCTCGATCACAAAGGCATATTTATCGGACCAATGCGCCTGTTTAATCAGCAGATTGACAGGCAGAGAATGCAGTGCGGAGATGAAATCATGTTCCTTTCCGTCATTTTCCCAGGAGGGTGCATAGAGAATAGAAACATTATATTTGAGGTTTAGCTTTTCGCGGATCTCTCCGGTGCGTTGGGCGAGAGAATCCGAGTGCACAAGGTCGCTCTTGGGATAGCCAAGCTCGTAGACGCCGTATTTTGGGTTGGCGTAGTATTGACATGCGGATTGCGCCCACAGGGAAGACCAGAAGCTGCCGGGGACGATTCCGATATCAAAGCCGTTCCAGCGCTCGAGTTCCCAGAAGCTTGGCCAGCGGTTGTGCCCTTGCGCGAGGTCATGCAGTAATATAAGCGAAAATTTAGCGTTTTCCGGATGGCATACATGCTGGCAGTACACACCGATCTCTGCCTTTTGTGTGAGATTTTCAGTGAAAGTAATCTTATAGCCACGTCTTTTGGCCTCATCTGCGACGGGCTTTAGATTGTGATATTCACCCTTATCCGTGTAGAAGAAGGTGATGTCGCGCTGGCATGGCAGGGGGAGAGGATTTGTCTCCGGTGGAAGCGAAAAAGGAGCGCTCCAAGGTAGCGCCCGTAAGTAGTCCTCGTAGTCCTTGCGGATTGTGGACGAGTCTGTGTAGGGCTGTAAGATGGTCGATACCAGTGGCAGATAAGTATAAGTGACTTTGGCAGGTAGCAGGAGCTGATATAAAAAGGCAAGGAGACGCATAGAATCCGGGGCAGCAGCCGGTGTCAAAGAAAGCTGTTTGACATATGCGGTGGATAGCAGGAGTGTGGATAAATTCCCATATAAATTTACATTGTTTGCAATACTGTAGTCTAAAAGTTGCTGTCCAGTAAAAATTTTACCATCCAAAGCGTCCTGGTAGGCAGGGTCAGAATGGGCAATGATGGTATCGGTTGTGTCAATAAAGTGGCGGGTGCAGATTACCCCGTCGACATCAGGGAGGTTTTCGGCTATGGAAACTAGAAAAGCAATCCGATTGGGTTCGTATTTTTGACCTGGCTCGCAGAAACAGACATATTTGCTGGAGATAGTTTGTAGATAAAAGATCACCTCGGATTCCCAATTGGCGGCGGAGATGGATACAACCTCGAGATTCGAGTATTCTTGTCTGTGCGGAGACTCGGCAACGTTGGGTGGATCATCGTGGATGCAGATGAGGGAAACAAGAGGTCCATTTGTGCGAATGAGTGTAAGCTCGCAAGCTTCATAAAAATGGTCAAAGCCAAAGGTGCGTTTATATATATTCAGACATTGATGGGCGGTGTCGGGATCACCGGATGCGATGCAGTTTTGAATCAGGCACATCATTTCTTCTTGTGGGGATTTGTTATTCATAGTATTTTGTACCGATATCAGTTGCAGAATACCGGTAAACTCCTCCTGTCTGTGATTATAATATAGAAATAGTATAAAAAATTTGTACTTGTATTGCAAGTGGGAAACAGGATATGGAATTGAATATTACACAAGAGTTTGATAGAATGAAAGAAAATAATTTGGCGGGATGGAAGATAATTGTGAAAGAAAGAACCATAGCTATTATCACTGCACGTGGTGGCAGTAAGCGAATACCGGGAAAAAATATTAAGGAGTTTTGTGGGAAGCCGATCATTGTCTATTCCATTGAAGCGGCGTTTGCGAGCGGATGTTTTGACAGGGTCATGGTCTCTACTGATGATGCGCAAATTGCGCGGGTTGCGCGAGCGCACGGAGCAGAAGTGCCGTTTTTGCGGAGCGAGAGAACCTCGGGCGATTTTTCGACAACGGCGGAGGTGCTGATGGAGGTTTTTGAGGAATATGAAAAGCGGGGAGAGACTTTTTCTTATGCAGCCTGCATCTATCCTACAGCTCCGTTTGTGACAGCGGGCAAGTTGGCTGAGGGGATGCGCATATTGGAGGAGTCCGGCGAAAAGATGCTGATGCCGGTGGTCGCATTTTCCTTTCCGCCGCAGCGGGGCCTCGTAAAGAGAGGAGAACACTTACAATTTCTTCACCCGGAATGCCGCAATATGCGCTCCCAGGATCTGGAACCAATCTACCATGACTGCGGACAGTTTTATTGTTATGATGTACAACAGTTCCGGCGGGAAAAGGGACAGATAGACTCCTGCATTCTCCCGTACATTGTGTCTGAGCTGGAGGTGCAGGATATTGATAATGAGACAGATTGGCAGCTGGCAGAAATGAAATATCAGATGATGAGGAAAAGGGGCGAACAGAGGTGAAAATACTTTTTTTCCAATGGCATTCTTTTATGAACCGTGGGATGGAACGGGCCTTAAAGGAACTCGGTATTGAGTATCAAGTGTTCTTTTATCAATTGACGGACTGGGAAAAGGACGATATATTTTTAGGACAGTTTGAACAGGAGCTGAAAAAAGAGTGCTACGACGGTGTTCTGTCGGTGAATTTTGTGCCGCTAATCTCAGTACTCTGCGAGGAGATTGGGATTCCTTACACGGCGTGGGTGTACGACTCCCCGCTGCACATCCGAGATTTATCTGTATTGGGCAACTCCTGTAACCGGATTTTTTTCTTTGATAGAGGGCAGGCGGAAGCGCACAGGAAAGATGGTGTGAACGCGATGCATATGCCATTGGCGGTGGACACGGAGGTTTTTCGCGTCAACGCGTCCCAAAGCCAGAAGAAGGGGTATAGGACAGAAGTCTCATTAGTTGGAAAGCTCTATCAGACTGAGTACGCGGGGTATGCGGCACCGCTTGGGGAGTATACAAGAGGATATCTGGAAGGGATCATAAATTCTCAGGGGAAGATCTACGGTGGATATCTGATACCGGAGCTGGTTACAGAAGCGCTTTTGGACCGTGTGAATGCGGACTATAAAAGTGCAGGCGTTGATTTTAAGATCGGAAATAGGGAACTGGAATTTATGATTGCGTGTGAAACAACTGGGAGAGAGCGCTATGCGGCTGTGGATTTGCTTTCTCGGCATTATCGGGTTGACTTGTATTCTACAAACGAGGAAACTGAGCTTACGAGGGTTCGATATCGGGGATATGCGGATTACTATACGCAGATGCCTCTTGTATTTTCGCAGAGTAAGATTAATTTAAATATTTCTCTGAAGACGATTCGGACGGGGATTCCGCTCCGCGTCACGGATGTGATGGGGTGTTGTGGCTTTGTGCTCACGAATTACCAGCCGGAGTTAGAAGAATATTTTAAGATTGGGGAAGACTGCGTCGTCTATGACAATATGGAAGATTTGTTTGCGAAAGCGGTCTATTACCTGGCACATGAGACGGAGCGGAAGCGGATTGCGGAGAACGGATTTGAGCGGGTGAAAAGAGACTTTACGTTTCGGGATAGGCTGGAGCGGATGCTGAAGAAAGAGTTTTGAAGGAAAGGATAAAAGGGGAAACTATGTACGAAGAGATGATAGCACGATTAAATCCAAAACCCAAATTTAATTTGAATTGGTACAAGAACGAGGATTTGTATTCCGACGGCGACGTTGAAGATACGATTATCAAGCTGATTGCGGAGAATGAGCCGGAGCGCTATATCGATGCGATCTATGATAATTTTAGTTGGCCGACTTACTATCACCTGATCCATCTGAGGAAAAATATTCTAAACTGGTATGATTTTAAACCGGGCAGCAGTGCACTTGAGATCGGGTGCGGTCTGGGTGCCATTACAAGCGTGCTCTGCGAGAAGTGCGAGGATGTGACGGCAGTGGAATTGTCAAAGCGCCGGGCGACGGCCACGCTTCTCCGCTGCCGGGAAAAAGAGAATCTGGAGATTATTGTAGGCAATCTGAATGATATTGAATTTGAGAAGAAGTTTGATTATATTACGTTGATCGGGGTGCTTGAGTACCAGGGGAGTTTTACAGATTCAGAACATCCTTATTGCGACTTCTTAAAAAAGATAAAGGGGTTGTTGAAGAAAGGCGGTAAATTGCTGATTGCGATCGAGAATCAATATGGCTTGAAATATTGGTGTGGGGCGCTTGAGGATCATACCGGGATTCCCTTTGAGGGAATGAATCAATATACTATTACGCAAAAGGGAGTGAGAACTTTTTCTAAAGCAGCATTAGAGAAACTGGTCAAAGACAGCGGATTTCAGAATACATATTTTTATTATCCGATGCCGGATTACAAGCTACCGACGGTCATCTACTCCGAGCGGTATCTGCCAAAAGACGAGAATATGCAGAATCTCCAGTGCTACTATATCCCCGACAGATCCACGCTTGTAGCGGACGAGAAGGGAATGTACCGGGACATCATAGAGAACGGTGTGTTTGAGTTCTTTGCCAATTCGTTTTTGGTGGAGTGCTCAGACAGCGATGAGATCGGAAAGATTACTTTTGCAAGTTTGGGCAGTGAGCGCCAGGAGGCGTACCGGATTGCGACCCGGTTTACAGACTCTGGCAAGGTGGAAAAAATTGCGTTGACAGATACATGTGAAAAGAAACATTTAAGGCAGATTGTTGAGAATGAGAGAGTATTGAAGAAAAGTGGAATCAAGGTTTGGGAGAGTATTTGGAAGGAGAATAAGCTGGTTTCAGATTATGCGGATGTACCACTTTTGGAGGATAAGTTAGTGGAAGCATGGCATAGTGGAACTATACAGCAGGTATATGAGATGTTTGATTTGGTCTATGCGGAAATATTGAAATCTTCGGAAGAGATTTCATGGGAGCAGAATATACTTTATACATTGGGACTTCAGATAGAACCAGATCAAGCTACATATGGACCCATTTTAAAGATTGGTTATTTGGATATGATCTTCAGAAACGCATTTTATATAGAGGGAAAGGCGTACTGGTTTGACCAGGAGTGGGTTCTGGAAGCAGTACCTGCGAAATTTGTTCTTTGTAGAGCATTTGCCCAAGTGTATTATGCTTATCCGGAGTTTGAGCAATTCTGTTCGATGGAGATGCTGTTAGAGCGGTTTGAGATTACCGCAGCATACAGCGCGTTCCAGAAATTGGAGAGAATGTTTGTGGAATTGATATTTGATGAAAAGCAGTGGATAGAAAGTAGGGTATTCCGCGGGGGAGATAGAGCTGCATGCATGGCAAGCATTAGAAGAATTCTGGAGGCATAAGAAAAAGAATGAGGGCAAGGAAGTGAGTAGGATGAGGAAACCTGCAGATTGCAAAAGAGGCGGGGCGTAGGACATCCACAATCAGGGGGAGTGGGAATTGGC
>CAJLGN010000060.1 GCA_905206195.1 uncultured Roseburia sp. | reverse complement strand
GAGTAACATGGTAAGTCAGAAGGTCACAATTAAGAATCCGACGGGGCTGCACTTAAGACCGGCGGGGATTTTGTGCAACGAAGCCATGCGGTTTAAGGCGAGCATCACATTTCGCTACCGGGAGAATACCGGAAATGCCAAGAGCGTGCTGAGCGTGCTCGGAGCCTGTATCAAGTCGGGCGATGAGATTGAGCTGGTGTGCGACGGCGAGGATGAGGCGGAGGCGATTGCGGCGATTGTGGCGGCGATTGAGAGTGGGCTCGGAGAATAAGATGGTAGCAGAGGGATATTTTAGAGATGAAAAAAATTTTGGTGACGGGCTGTAACGGACAGCTGGGGCGTGCGATTCGCGCGGAATATGCAAAGGATGAGGTGGAGTTTATCAATACGGATGTCGCGGAGGGCGCCGGCGTTACGGCGCTGGATATTTCCGATGTGGATGCGGTGCTTGCACTGGTCAGGAGGGAGAGGCCGCAGGTGATTATCAACTGTGCTGCCCACACGAATGTAGATGCTTGTGAGACACAGTGGGATACCGCTTATCGGATCAATGCGATTGGGCCGCGCAATTTAAGTATCGCGGCGGCGCAGGTGGGAGCAAAAATGATTCATGTGTCCACCGACTATGTGTTTGAGGGGAACGGGACGAGACCTTACACGGAATTTGACACTCCCAATCCGGTCAGCGCCTACGGCAAGACAAAGCTGGAGGGCGAGCAGTTTGTGCGGGCGTTTGCAGGGAGATATTTTATTTTCCGCACTGCCTGGCTCTACGGGGATGGAAAAAATTTTGTGAAGACCATGTTAAAGCTTTCTGAGACCCGCGACGAGATCAATGTTGTGTGTGATCAGCAGGGCTCGCCGACCAGCGCGGTGGAGCTGGCACGGGCAATCTGGCATTTTGAGCCAACCGAAAATTACGGCATTTTTCATGCGACCTGCGAGGGGGACACCAACTGGGCGGCTTTTACGGAGGCGATTTTTGCGAGGGCGGGAAAATCTACAAAGGTAAACCACGTGACCAGCGAACAATATGCCGCCATGAACCCGGCGTCGGCAAATCGCCCGGCATATTCTATTTTGGACAATTATATGATGCGGCTGACCAGTGATTACCGCATGGCGGACTGGGAGAGCGCCCTCGACGCGTATATGGAGCAGCTGTGAACCAAAAGCTTGGGACAAGTAGGAGGAGGGAAAACCGGGACAGATGGAATTGGCCATAAGAAGTGACATAAGAGATTATGTGAGAAATCAGAGGAAGCAAATCATATTGTCGGTTGTGGCGGCGCTTCTTTGTTTTGGTTTTCTCGTGTTTGGGGGCAACATTCGAATTGACACGGAGGAATTGATCAATCATCCGGGGACGACGGTGGGATGGCTTGCGATTGGAAGATTTGGTCTTGCCCTTTTGAAGTCGCTTTTGGGACTGAGAGTGCACAGCACAGTTCAAAGCGGGATGTTATTTGTTCTGTTTTTTGTTTTGGGGGCGAATCTGCTGACCTTTGCACTCTACCGATTTTCAGGAAAAAGTGAGCGATATCCCTATTGGGTATTCCTCCTGCTTTACACCACGTCCAATATTTGGAGTTATCAGATTTATTTTTCGCTTCAACAGGCGGAGGTGGCATGCGCGATGGTCCTGCTGATTGTCGCGGCTATGTTGTCGATGGAGGCGTGTTTTGTTGCGAGGGCCAAGGGAAGCCTCGTTCGGTGTGCGGTCTCGACGGTGTTCCTCGTTGTGGGACTGGGGGCATATCAGGCTCTCGCCGCATATTATATTGCGATCTGCATTGCCCTGTTTTTGCTCATACTGACGGGGCGGAGAGACGGCGCCGGGCCGGCGGCGATCGGCGCGTCGGACGCGGACAGAGAGCTGAAAGCGGTGCACATGGAAAAGTTTGGGCAGAACAGGCATGATCGGGAGCTCATTTGGGGTATTATAAAGTGGGCGGGGCAGTTTGCAATCGCCTACGGCCTGTATCATGTCATTGCAAACGCATGGTTCATGGCCACGGCAGACTATATGGCAGGACAGATGGGATGGGGCAGACTTCCGCTGTTTGCGTGTATCAAGAATGTACTGCGCACGGGGAAAAACCTTCTGCTGGGATACGGCCCGCGGAACTTCTCGTTTTTTGCGATTGGTCTGGCGCTTATGTCTCTGGTGTTGTTTTTTATGTGCAGGCAGCGACAGGCGGTGGGGAGCGTGCGTAGTACAGCGCGTTTTTGGCTGTTTTTGCTGGGGATGGCGGGACTTGTCGCCTCTCCGTTTCTGATGACGATCTACATGGGTGAGATGCTCGTGACGAGATCGCAGTTCGCGCTGCCGGTCGTGGCGGCGTTTCTTGGAATGTACGCGATCAGCGCTCTGGATGGTGTGCGTTGTTCGATCAGACCGTGCGGTGGGATCAAGAATGGGGTAGGCGCCAGAGCAGGCAAGTTTTGGAGGTGGCTACTCCCGGCGTGCAGGATGTTGGTTGTGGCGACAGTCGTGGTGCAGGTGGGATACAATTTACAGCTGGCTCACACCGATGCTGTGCGTTACCGGGGGGATGTGGCGAAGACGGATGAACTTCTCTCGGCGTTGCGCGGCGCCAACGGGGGAGTTTTGCCCGTGCAGCCGGTCATCTTTGTGGGTTATCAAAAGCCTGTGTTGGACGTGTGGTGCGGTCGCACGGAGCTGTACGGCTGGGCTTTTTATGAGTGGGATTACAGTGCGGAGAATCCGACCGGAGCGACGCACCGCATCTGCGGGTTCGTGCAGGCGGTGACTGGAAATGCATTAAATGAGAGCGGGACAGAGCTGCAAAAGCGGGAGGCTGTGAGATTGTCGGTGGGGATGTCGGACTTTCCGGCTCGGGATTCTGTGCTTGTCACGGAAGAATTTGTGGTGATTCGTCTGTCGGAGGTGCGTGAGAGAACGGACAATAATTGGTGGTGAGGTGGGATGAAGAAACTGATTACGGTGATTATTCCCTGCTACAATGAGGAGCGGTCAATTCGTTATTTTTATGATGAGATGGAACGTGTGGTGGCCGAAATGCAGGAGAACGATTTTGAATATCTTTTTGTGGATGACGGTTCCAAAGATGGGACGATGCAGTGTATCCGCCAACTGCGGGCGCGCGATAGAAGGGTGAAATACATCTCTTTTTCGAGGAATTTCGGGAAGGAGGCAGCGCTGTATGCAGGTCTTGAGCACGCCGGCGGAGATTATGTGGTGATGATGGATGCCGATCTGCAGGATCCGCCGTCCCTTTTGCCGGATTTGTATCGGGCCGTGGTACATGAGGGATATGATTCTGCGGCGACAAGGCGGGTGACCAGAAAAGGGGAACCGCCGATCCGCTCCTTTTTTGCCCGGAGATTTTATTATCTGATGAACCGCATCAGCGACGTAGAGCTGATGGACGGTGCCAGAGATTATCGCCTGATGACCAGGCAGTACGTGGATGCACTCCTCTCGCTGGGTGAGTACAACCGTTTTTCTAAGGGACTTTTTGGATGGGTCGGTTTCCGGACAAAATGGTTTGAATTTGAGAATGTGGAGCGCGTGGCGGGGGAGACAAAATGGTCCTTCTGGAAGCTGTTCCAGTATTCTCTGGACGGAATCGTGGCGTTTTCTTCGGCGCCGCTGTATTTTTCCTCCATCCTGGGGGCGGGTATGTGCGGTATTGCCATGATTGCGATTTTGTTTATCATCGTAAGACAGCTTCTGTTCGGCGGCTCCGCCTACGGATGGCCGTCCATGGCGTGCATTGTCCTCCTGGTCGGGGGACTTTTGATGCTCTGCGTGGGGATTCTGGGGCTCTATCTGTCCAAGGCATATCTGGAGGTGAAGCACCGCCCGATTTATATTGCCAGAGAGGCGGTCACGGACAATGGAGCAGAAACCAGTGTGGAAAAACCGTCTTAAACTTGTGCTTATATAAAATGTATGGTAAAATTCTATTATCTATCGGTTCGCTGGGACCGAAAACAGGAGGAAGATATGAGAACGTATTTAGTGACCGGAGGCGCCGGCTTTATCGGATCGAATTATATTCATTACATGTTCCGCAAATATGGGAATGAAATCCGCATCATCAATGTGGATGTGCTGACTTATGCCGGCAATCTGGAGAATCTGAAGGACGTCGAGAATAGAGATAATTATACTTTCGTGAGAGCCGACATCACAGACAAAGAGGCAATCACAAAGATTTTTGCGGAGAATGACATTGACCGTGTCGTGCACTTTGCGGCGGAGAGCCACGTGGACCGCAGCATTAAGAACCCGGAGGTGTTTGTGAAGACCAATGTCCTGGGAACGGCTGTCATGCTAAACTGTGCGAGGCAGGCGTGGGAGCAGGAGGACGGTTCTTTTCTGGAGGGAAAACGCTTTTTGCACGTGTCCACCGATGAGGTGTACGGTTCCTTGGAGGATGATGGGACGTACTTCTATGAGACCACACCTTACGCGCCGCACAGCCCGTACTCTGCGAGCAAGGCGTCCTCGGACATGCTGGTGAGAGCGTATGTAGACACCTACAAGTTTCCGGCGAACATCACGAACTGTTCCAACAATTATGGGCCGTACCAGTTTCCGGAGAAGCTGATACCGCTGATTATCAACAACGCGCTGCAGGGCAAGAAGCTCCCGGTCTACGGCGACGGCAAAAATGTCAGGGACTGGCTGTACGTGGATGATCACGCGAAAGCGATTGACATGGTACAGGAAAATGGGCGCCTGGGAGAGACCTACAACGTTGGGGGGCACAACGAGAAACAGAATATTGAGATCATCAATATCATTATTGAGACATTGCTTGAGATGCTTCCGGAGGACGATGCGAGAAGAAGCCTGGTGAGCAAGGATCTGATCACTTACGTGGAGGATCGGAAGGGGCATGACAGGCGCTATGCGATCGCGCCGGACAAGATCAAGGCGGAGATCGGCTGGGAGCCGGAGACGATGTTCAAAGAGGGAATCAAGAAGACGATCGCATGGTTCTTTGAGCACGAGGACTGGATGCGGCATGTGACGAGCGGGGATTACCAGAAGTACTACGAGGATATGTATCAAAACAGATAAAGAAAGCAGGCAGCAGTACCGTCCACCCGGCGATACTGCTTTTCCGCGTTTTTATAGGCGGACAAATTTTAAGAAAAAATTAAAGGCTGCCTGCAAGAAAAGTTAAGATAAATACATTATGATTGAAAAACTGGAGGGACAGAAATTATGAAGGGAATTATACTTGCCGGGGGATCCGGAACAAGACTCTACCCACTGACAAAAGCGATCTCAAAGCAGATTATGCCGATTTATGATAAGCCCATGATCTATTACCCGCTGTCCACGCTGATGCTCGCGGGAATTCGCGAGGTGCTCATCATCTCGACACCGCGGGATCTGCCAGTGTTCGAGGAGCTTTTTGGGGACGGAAGTCAACTTGGCATGTGTTTTTCCTACGCTGTGCAGGAGGAGCCCAGAGGGCTCGCCGACGCGTTTGTCATCGGTGAGACGTTTATCGGGAAGGATGCGGTTGCGCTTGTGCTCGGGGATAATATTTTCTACGGACAGAGCTTTTCCAAAGTGTTGAAGAGTGCGGCGGTGCGCACGGAGCGGGAGCAGGGGGCGACGATCTTCGGTTATTACGTCAGAGACCCGAGAGAGTACGGGGTGGTTGCGTTTGACGAGAATGGTAAGGCTCTTTCTATTGAGGAGAAGCCGGAGCATCCAAAGTCAAATTACGCAGTGCCAGGACTTTATTTCTATGACAACGATGTGGTGGAGATTGCCAAGAATGTCAAGCCGTCGGCGCGGGGAGAGATTGAGATCACATCTGTCAACAATGAATATTTAAAGCGGGGAGCGCTGTGTGTGGAGACGCTGGGGCGCGGCTTTGCGTGGCTGGATACCGGGAACCACGATATGCTGCTCGCCGCTGCAGATTTTGTCTCTGCGTTCCAGAAGAGGCAGGGACTCTACATTTCCTGCATCGAGGAGATCGCATACAAGGGAGGGTTTATCGACAGAGAGCAGCTTGTGCGGCTGGCGCAGCCGCTGCTTAAGACGGACTACGGAAAATATCTGATGGAGATCGCCGAAGGGCTCTAGTGAGAACCGCTCGATATCAAAGTATTTTGCAGACATTGAAAGGATGTAGTTGCACATGGGAAAGATTAAAGTGACGGAGAATTGTAACGGAATTGAGGGGTTGCGGGTGATCGAGCCGGCGGTGTTCGGCGACGACCGGGGCTATTTTATGGAAACTTATAATTACAATGATTTTGCGGCGGCTGGGATTGACTGCCAGTTCGTACAGGACAATCAGTCCGCGTCGAAAAAGGGCGTGCTTCGCGGTCTGCATTTCCAGATCGATTATCCGCAGGATAAGCTGGTGCGCGTGGTGAGCGGGGAGGTGTTCGACGTGGCGGTGGATCTGCGCGAAGGCTCTGCGACCTTTGGGAAGTGGTTTGGGGTCGTGCTCTCCGCGGAGAACAGAAAGCAATTCTTTGTTCCGAAAAATTTTGCGCACGGCTTTATCGTGCTCTCCGACTTCGCAGAGTTCTGCTACAAGGTGACAGATTTCTACCATCCGAATGATGAGGGTGGAATCCTTTGGAGTGATTCTGAGATTGGCGTGGAGTGGCCGATGCCGGAGGGCATGACTGAGGCAGATCTGATCCTGTCCGACAAGGACAAGATCCAGAAGAGTTTTGCGGACTACAAAAAAGCTCGCGGAATGTGTTAGTTAGGAGCGCGCGGATGACGGGAAAGAATACAAATACATCGCTGGCCGGACATCTTCTGGCGAACCGGAGACTCCTCTGGAATCTGGCCAAAAATGATATCAAAAAGAAGTTTGCCGGATCTTATTTCGGTGTGATATGGGCGTTTGTGCAACCGGTGATCACGATTCTTTTGTACTGGTTTGTGTTTGAGCTGGGACTCGGCTCAAGAGCGACGGATCTTCGGACGGGCATAGAGATCCCTTTTGTGCTGTGGCTGATGGCGGGACTCGTGCCGTGGTTCTATTTTCAGGAGTCCATGAACGGCGGCACGGGAGTACTGGTGGAGTACAGTTATCTGGTCAAGAAGGTCGTGTTCCAGATTGATATGCTTCCGGTGGTAAAGCTGATCTCGGCGCTGTTCACGCATCTGTTTTTTGTGCTGTTTGCGGTGTCGGTGTTCTGGCTCATGGGATATGCGCCGGACTTTTATACGCTGCAGGTGCTTTATTACTCCTTTTGCATGATGGTCTTTACAGTTGGGCTGATCTACGCGACCGGAGCGGTGAATGTATTTTTTCGGGATGTGACGGAGGTGGTGGGCATTCTCCTGCAGATCGGTCTGTGGGTGACGCCCCTCATGTGGGATCTTGAGTACGTGTCGTTTATACCGGGGTGG
>CAJLGN010000059.1 GCA_905206195.1 uncultured Roseburia sp. | reverse complement strand
ATTTGATTCTCTGCCTGCAGGAATTGATTGCAAATGACCCTGAGGTTGCACCCCACTTAAAGGTTGTCATGGTGGAGAACTACAATGTCACTCTGGCAGAGAAGCTCATTCCCGCGGCCGATATCCACGAGCAGATCTCCCTGGCCTCCAAGGAGGCGAGCGGCACGTCCAACATGAAGTTCATGTTAAACGGCGCGGTGGCGATCGGAACGATGGACGGCGCGAACGTGGAGATGCACGAGTTTGTTGGCGATGACAATATCTATATTTTCGGGGAGTCCTCCGAGGCGGTCATCGCGCACTATGCGAAGGCGGATTATGTGGCCAAGAGCTATTACGAGAAGGACGAAAATATCAGGCGTGCGGTGGACTTTATTGTGAGCGATGAGATGATGGCAGTGGGATGTAGGGAGAATTTGGAGCGTCTCTACGGGGAGCTTTTGAACAAAGACTGGTTTATGACACTGCCAGATTTTGCGGAGTATGTGGAGACAAAAGAGCGCATCTATGCGGACTATGAGGACCGCATGCACTGGGCGAAGAAGATGCTTGTAAATATCAGCAAGGCGGGATTCTTCTCCTCCGATCGGACGATCGCGCAGTACAATGAGGATATCTGGCATCTGTAAAAGATGCCAGATTATTTGATCGGTCCCAAACTGTGGGTGAAAAGTGCTTCAGTTACTTGATGAGTCCGGTTTCGTCAGTCTCCACCAGTTGATTATCGACAATTCTGCGGCAGCTTCCATCGATTACTTTTTCCTTGACCGCCTCATAAATTGCAGCGTTGCTTTTATTAGAGACGGAAATGGAACGTCCCACGGAATTGTTGAACAAATCCATTTCTTTGTCGACGCCGGACGAATCGGCCTCATGTGCGGTGGCCCACGCTTCTGCGTCACTTGCGCTCATGGCTTTTTTCATCAGTGCGTTCCAGCAGCAATGGCGAAAAGCGTCACTGTTATCCTGCCAGCCGCTGATGCCATAATATTCGATTGTGGCATCGGTGGTCTTGTTGGCACAGTCGAAGACTTTAACCGCCTGTACCGGGTGTTTTAACAGAAGTTTCTGCTCCGCGGAATTCAAATTATTATAGCCCGGAATGTAATCGCTGACACTGCGGGCATTTCTGACACCCCGAAGACCGCCCTCCTCAACAAACTGTACCAAAAAGGCATCCTGCTCAGCCTCCGTGCTGCCGGGGTTTTCCGCAACGAAATTTTCCCATGCCCGGAACATAATTCCCAAGTCTGAAAATGAGGTTACTTCCTCCTCAAAATGGAATTCTGTGGCGCTTTGTGATTCTTGCGCAACGCCATCTGCGTCTGAGGCAAATACGGGCAGTGTATCGCCGCTCAATATGGAAATGATGGTGACGGCTGTTAAAATTTTTGCAATAGATTTTCTCATACCAATATTCTCCTTATATTTTTGATAATGTTGTGTTATGGCTCCTGATGGTTTAGCTCAATTACAACCAATTCGGGGCGATTATTGATACGGACAGGTACAATACTATTTCCAAGGCCTCTGCTGACAATCATCTGCGTTTGACTGACCTTGTACTTTCCCGCCGTATATTTTGGAAAAAGTCCCTGATCTGGCGCTATGACCCCTCCTATAAACGGAATCCGAAACTGCCCACCGTGTGCATGTCCGGCTAAGACCAGATTGATGGGATGATTTGCATAGATATTTACCAGTTCCGGCCGGTGGGACAGCATAATGGTATAATTGGAATCGTTATCGGCGATATCTTGTAGCATTTTATTTACCATTGCGTCCGTCTCACCGAACAAATCATTGCTCAGGGTAAAATCGGGATCTGCAAGTCCCACAAGTGAAATGGAAGCACCTTTTTGGGAGATGCTGATTTTTTCGTTCTCTAAGATGGTTACGTGCGCCTGCTTTAGCCGGTCTTTTAGGTCGGGGTACACCCCGCTCCACGCCTCGTGGTTGCCTGTAACGAAATAAATGGGAGCTATTTGGGAAGCGGCTTCCACAAATTCCATTGCTGTGTCTATATCGGTATGGCGAGAGTCAATGAGGTCACCTGTAATTGCGATGATGTCAGGTTTGGCATCACTGATTTTTCGGAGCAGAATGCTCTGATTTTCTCCGAATTCTGAATTATGTAAATCGGAGACATGAACGATTCTAAAACCGTCAAACGGTTGGGGTATGAGCTTGTCAGCAATGAAAAAATGCGTCACCTCAATGGAATGGTTTCCCCAGTAGAGCCATAGTATAGAACCAGCCAGAAATATGACGAAAAATATCGTCAAAAATTTTTTCTTTTTCAGCATCAGAACAATCCTCCTCTATAAAGCCTCACAGTTCTCTCATAATATCTCTATCCTGTCATCCTACACACCCCCTCCAATTGTTACACTTCTTTGGATTTCGACAATGATACACCCCAACTGTATCATCTGATCCGCTCTTTTTATAATGGATGTAATAATATCGACGGAACACGTCATTTTTAAAATATTTTTTAAATAAATGGGTGTTGATTTTTGGCATCTATTTGCAAAGACTGGCTGCGAATAGAGCACTTTATTCGATGGTATAGGGATATTATCCATCCTTGTCCTCGTTTTGGCAATGCTCCTCTGCGCGCAGAGCACATTATTTTTCAGCGTGCAGCCTGTGGGCAGGAGCGCGCAGATCGTTGAAAATTATATTTTTAGGATGTTATAATAGAATGCGCACGGTCGTACAATGAAAAAGCGATTGGGGAAGGAAAGGAGTCAGGTAAATGCAGTATATCGACATGCACTGCGACACGCTTGCGGAGGCGCTTGCAAAAAAACAAAAAAACGCTGGGCGCCTGGAAGGTACGATGGTGGATGTGAGGCGGCTTAGAGAGGGAGGTGCGATGGCCCAATTTTTTGCCATGTTTCTGCCACAGAGGAATGTGGCGGACTGGTTTGGCTTGGAGCAGATGCCGAAGCTCCCTGCACTTATGGAAATGATGTACCAGATTTTTCAGAATACGCTGGAGGCGTGCAGCACCATACTCGCACCGGCGCGCAATTATGAAGAGTTGGAGGCCAACAGAAAACAAGGAAAAATATCTGGAATTCTCACGGTAGAAAACGGCTCGCTGGTGGGTGGAGACATGAGGAATATCAAGCGATTTTACGACATGGGCGTGCGTCTGATCACGCTGACATGGAATGATCCGAACTGCTTTGGGTTTTGTCATTCCGCGAAGCGGGAAAAAATGGAGCTGGGGCTTACCGATTTTGGAAGGGAAGCAGTGTCCTACTTGCAGGAACTTGGGATTCTCGTGGATGTCTCGCATTTGTCGGACGGGGGATTTGGGGACGTGGCAGAGCTGTCGCGGCGCGCGGGCAAGCCTTTTGTGGCATCCCACTCGAACTGTCGCGCGCTCGCCCCAGCCACGCGGAATCTGACGGATGAGATGATACGAATGCTGGCGGGCTGCGGTGGTGTGGCAGGCATCAATTTTGAGCCGACATTCTTAAATACAGACCTGGGCGATCACGTAAGCCGTGTGGGGCGCATGTGTGATCATGTGCGTCATTTCATCGACAAGGGCGGCGTGGACTGCGTGGGCATCGGCACAGATTTTGACGGGATTGGGGGAGAATTTGAGATTGGGGATTGCACACAGATGATGTTACTGTTTGACGCGCTGCACAAAAAAGGATTTTCCTGGGATGTCATCGAGAAGATTGCGCACGGAAATGTGGCGCGGGTTATCCGGGAGGGAATGCGGTAGGGAATGGGCGGTAATTACTTGCAAGGAGGCCTAAAATCGTATATACTTTTTGTGATTTGTGAAAATGCAGGCGTCATTTTTATATACGCTTTGGAAAAGATAGAAATGGAGTTGGAATGGAAAAATACCGGAAGAGATACTATGTGGCGCTTGCCGCCGCAGCGCTGTCTGTCACACTTGCGGCGGGGTGTGCAAGTGATCGACTTGAGAAGCAGGCGGCCGCTCGTCAGACAGGAATTGAAAGTATGCAGCGCGGCGCTTACCAGGAGGCGATCGCTGCGTTTGACAGTGCGCTTTCCTCCTCGGGCGGCACAATCGGGGAGAGGGAGATTGACATCTGTTACTACAAGGCGGCGGCGCAGTATTCCTCGGGTGACGTGGAGGGGGCTCTCGCGACTTACAATGCCATGATCGATTATGACAAAGACAATGCGAACGCTTATTATCTGCGCGGATGCCTGCGCCTGCAAAAGGGGGAGGCTTCCGCTGCGCAGGAGGATTTTGAAAGTGCTGTGGCGCGCAATGCAAAGGACTATGCGCTTTATATTCATATTTATGAAAACCTGTCCGCTCATAATTTACAGGCGGAGGGGGAAGAGTACCTAAAGAAGGCATTTTCCATCAAGGGGGGTGATGCTGCAGATTTGTCCTGGCGCGGAAAGATTTATTTTTTGCTGGGAGAGTATGAAAATGCGAAGACGGAGCTTGCGGCATCACTCGATAAGGGAGGTGTGGAGGCGAATCTCACACTGGCGCAGGTGTATGAGGCACAGGGGGATTCCGCAACGGCGGAGACTTATTACAAAGCTTACTTGGATGCAGGAACTGCAGATTCCGAGGCGATGAATGCGCTCGCCGAGATTGAGATGGCAAAGTTAAATTATCCGGCGGCTCTCTCGTACATTGAGCAGGGGCTTGCGAGGGAGGCGGTTCCAAACAGGCGGGAGCTGATGCAAAATCAGATGATCTGTATGGGATATACGGCTGATTTTGCTGGTGCTTGGGGCGTGATACAGGAGTATATCGCGCTGTATCCGGAGGATATGGATGCGCAGAGGGAGTATATATTTTTGAAGAACCGTCAGGGCGTGCTGTCGGACGCGGAGGCGGTGTACGGGGAGATTGTGGACAATGCGGGCCAGATCCCGCAGGACACACAGGCGGCAGAGTGACCGAAAAGGAGGCTTATGGCAGAAATTTTTAAAATAGAAGAGACGCAGGAGCGGGTGATTCTGGTCGGAGTCAGCGAGCAGGACGGAGACGATGCGGAGGATTCGCTGGATGAGTTGGCGGAGCTTGTGAAGACGGCGGGAGCTGTTGTTGTGGGCACTTTGATCCAGAAGCGGGAGGTCATTCACCCGGGCACTTATGTGGGCACAGGGAAGGTGGCGGAGATTGCAGCGCTGGTGGAGGAGACGGGGGCGACTGGCATCGTCTGTGATGACGAGCTATCCCCGGCGCAGCTGAAGAATCTTGAGCAGGCGCTGGATACCAAGATTATGGATCGCACGCTCATTATACTGGACATTTTTGCGGCGCGGGCCACGACAAGCGAGGGGAAAATCCAGGTGGAGCTGGCGCAGTTAAAATACCGCCTTGGCCGTCTTGTGGGACTTGGGCGCTCGATGTCCCGTCTGGGCGGCGGCATCGGAACGAGAGGTCCGGGTGAGAAAAAGCTTGAGATGGACCGCCGGCTCATCAAGAACCGGATTGCACAGTTGAATCGGGAGCTGGCGGAAGTCAGGCAGCACCGGGACATCACGCGGGCACAGCGGGAGAGAAACAGCATGCCGGTCGCAGCCATCGTGGGTTACACCAACGCGGGGAAGTCCACACTGTTAAACCGTCTCACGGATGCGGGTGTGCTCGAGGAGGACAAGCTGTTTGCCACGCTGGACCCGACTACGCGGGTGCTCGCGCTGCCGGGGAGACAGGAGATTCTTCTGACGGACACAGTCGGGTTTATCCGAAAGCTGCCGCACCATCTGATTGAGGCGTTTAAGAGTACACTCGAGGAGGCGAAGCATGCGAATTATATTCTACATGTGGTGGACGCCTCCAACCCGCAGAGGGAGAAGCAGATGCACATTGTCTACGATACGCTCCACCAGCTGGATATTCGGGAAAAAACGGTGGTAACACTGTTCAACAAACAGGACGCGGTGACAGACCCGGAGCCGCTGCGCGATTTTAAGGCGGATTACACACGGAATATCTCGGCCCGGGAGGGCAGCGGTCTGGAGGAGTTGAAAGATCTTTTGTGCGAGCTGCTTAGGGAGAGTAAAGTTTTCGTGGAGCGAACGATTCCATACGCGGAGGCGGGAATTATTCAGCAGATACGGAAAATGGGCGAGCTCATGGAGGAGGAATACTGCACAGAGGGAATCCATATAAAGGCGTATGTGCCCGTGGAATTGTATGGAAAACTATAAGGAGATATGGTAGAATGTCATGAGGCAGTGGCCGGATGGGGCACTGCGGATTTCCGGTAAAATAGAGTAGAATGGAGAGTATAAAAATGACCATTTTAATTAAGGGAGGTCAAGTGATCAACCCGGCAACCGGCATGGATGAAGTGGCTGACGTGCTGGTTGAGAATGGAATTGTGACGAAGATTGAAAAGGGAGTTCAGGTGAAGGCGGAGAAGGAGATCGATGCGAAGGGATGCTATGTCATGCCTGGATTTATCGATATGCACGTTCACCTGCGCGATCCGGGGTTCGAGCAGAAGGAGACGATTGAGACGGGGTGCCGCGCGGCGGCGCACGGCGGGTTTACGACCATTCTTGCAATGCCAAACACCAGCCCGGTTGTGGACAATGCGGATGTTGTGAATTATGTGCACAACAAGGCGCGGACGGTCGGTGTTGTCAATGTCCTTCAGGCGGGGTCGGTGACAAGGGGGCAGCAGGGAAAAGAGCTCTCCGATATCGAGGGGATGGCGGAGGCAGGGATTCCAGCGATCACCGAGGACGGAAGAACTGTCATGAACGCGAAGCTTTACCGGGAGGCGATGGAGCGGGCTGCGGCCTGCGGTATCGCAGTGCTCTCGCACTGTGAGGACGAGGATCTGGCGAAGGGCGGCGTCATGAACGAGGATGCCAATGCAAGAGAGCTGGGACTTCAGGGGATGACAAACTCGGTGGAGGATATCATTGTGGCGCGGGATATCATGCTCAGCAGCGACGCCCGTGTGAAGCTGCACCTCTGCCACTGTTCCACGAGGTATTCCGTGAAGATGGTGCAGTATGCAAAGGCGGAGAAATTGAGCGTCACGGCGGAGGTCTGTCCGCATCATTTCACGCTGACCTCAGACGACATCCACAAGATTGAGCCGATGATCGACCCGGAGACAAAGGTGGCAATTGAGGCGGACGCGGACACCAACTTTAAGATGAACCCGCCTCTGCGCGCGCGGGAGGATGTGCAGGCGCTCAAGGAAGGCCTGCGCGATAATATTATGGATGTGATTGCCACAGATCACGCGCCGCACACATTTGCGGACAAGAATACATCCATGAAAAAAGCGCCGTTTGGCATTGTTGGGCTTGAGACGGCGGCGAGTATCACTTACACAGAGCTGGTTGCGCAGGGATACCTGACGCCGATGCAAATGGCGGAGAAGATGAGCTACAATCCGGCGAAGATTATCGGGTT
>CAJLGN010000058.1 GCA_905206195.1 uncultured Roseburia sp. | reverse complement strand
CTCTCCCAAACCCACATTCCTTATCTTCGTTCCCCATCCCTTTATCCTCACAGTAACTTTATTTTACGAACTTCCCTCTGCCTTTGGCAAATATTAACATATAAATTCAGTATACCACAGTCTTCTTTTCATCACAATCACTTGTTTTTTGATAAAAGCGAAAAACGACGGGGACAAAATCCCCGCCTTTTCGCCTCTTTTCCCACCTATCCGACACGCTTGACAATCAGGATCGTGTCCCCCGGTACAAGCTCCTTTTCCTTCCAGCCGTTTGTCTCTAAAATATCTTGTATGGTCGTGTGATTTTCTTTGGCGATCATCCACAGATCATCCCCCGCTCCGGCAATATATCCCACCATTCCCGGATAGTTTTGTAATTGCTCCATATCCAGTGGCTCCTCAGCCACCTCCTCAATATTCGGGATGATCTGCTCCAAAAATGCGATCAGATCCAGATGAACTACCGCCTTGACCTCGATGTGCTCCTGGTCTAGCATCACAGCCGACAGCTGCTCAATTCCCGGCTCAAGCTCCATCCGAAGCCCGCTGTCCATCTGAGGTACCTCGATCAGCTGCGAGAACGGATAGATCTCCCGCAAGTTTCCAATTGGCATATTGTCATCGGTGGTGATGTACAAAAGTTCCACCGTGATTGTGCCCTCTGCCTGTATCCCTCCCTCTGCCAGCTCCTTTTTTTCCAGATTCACTTTTCCCTCGCAGGCGCAGATCTGAAGAATTTTCTCCTGACTCTCCGCAAGCTCCATTCGCTCCGTCAGGCGGCACTTGGCACTGTTTTTTACCAGGAGCTTTTCAGCCACCCGGTCTTTGTACACCGGCGTAACTTTTTTCCGAAGGGAATAGATGTCTGTCAAAAGTTCCAGATTTTCCTCCCGCCACACGCGAATATCCAGCGCAAGCGCGAGCTCCAGCACGAGAATCCGCTCCTCGCCATCGTAATCCGGCTTTACCTCCAACTCCATCGACACCGGTGTCACCCGGATTTTACAGATGCCATCCGCAGCCGCCTCACAGTCCGTCCCACACTCCAGCGGCACCGTCGTCTCATACCACTGCAGACGCTCATTTTCCTCCTCCTCACTGTAGAGCACGGACAGTAGAATCTCCCCCGTCACAACCGCTCTCCCCTCGCGCAGCTGGCTCTCCACGTTGCGCAGCTCAATGCTTCTCCAGAGAATTTCCCGCACATTGGGCTTGCTTGAGGGCAGTACTACCTCACTTTTCTGGCGGCAGATATCACGCCCCGATACCAGCAGTGTGAGCGCTTCCCGGCTTCCCACTCTCTGCTCGTACTCCCCCGGCTCCTCCAGTCTGGCAGTCAATTCCTCATCCATTTCCTCCTCCGCAGCAACGCGCAGCACGACCACCGAGCGCACATTCAGCTTTCTGGAATTGATCACACCGATGGTAATATCCTCAACCTCTCCGGTCGCCGTAACCTTCTCCTGCTCCTGAAGACCGTCTACGTTTAGCTTCTCCTGAAAGGGAAGCTCACCTCTGAGGCAGCTGATTCTCCCGTTGGTCTGATCACTGCGGTACAGCACCCGGAAAATAAGGCTTCCCTTTACCCAAACTGCGCCGTTTGTCGCTTTCACCTCATCGAATCGAAGCTCTCCCTTTTCCTTTAGAACTTTCACAATATCCGGCCGGTAATCCGGTACATTGTAATCGTCATCCAGCGTAATCTGGCTGACCGCCGAGCCAATTTCCCGTTTTCTATGTATTTTTACTTTTCCAAGCTCCAAAAAAATTCCCCCATATCCGAATCTCTCAAAACATCCTATTCGAACATGGGGGATTTTATACCTGTAAATTTTAACTGTTTTCTGTCAGCAAAGCTTCATGCGGATATCTCTTGTAATAATATCCGAATAGCTGAATGATAGTAACTGGGGCGGATTCTCTGTCTGGTCATCATTCACCAATATCGTGAATACGCTGGGATAAGCATTGATGATAACGCCTTCCTGGATGTCAACCTTGTTGCGCCCCCGGTCGAGCTGAATCATCACCTTTCTGCCGCACCGCTGATGCACGGAAGCCCGCACCTTATTGATGTCTGCCTGCTCCATACGACTACCTCCCGGATTCGGCTTTTTATCGTGACCGCCGAATATCCTTCGCTTTACTTTAGCACAGCACTAAATCTTTGTCAAACAAAATTAAAAATAGCCTAAAATGATCGAGAATACTCACTCAAAAATAATACTCTCATCACAGCGATCCATCTTAATTACGATATAGGGGTAACTCGGGCTCGCGCTGGCGCTCTCCCCCTTCCTCGGGCCCACCAGCTCCGTGTCAAATAAAACTGCGTTCGATGTCAGGTAGCAGTCCTGCACACAGATACTGTAGCCCCCCGTTGCCTGTTCCCCATAGCCCCGGACGATATATAGCGCTCCGTCCATCTCATAGGTCAATTTAAAATCAGCTGCCTTCTTTTCCTCGATCATCGCCGCAAGTTCCTCCGGCACCCCGGCGTCCTCCACGATGGCATACTCTATGTCACTAATTTTCGTCCCGCCTGTCTCCTTGATACTGCAGCCGGTGAGCAGACCGGTGAACACGACTGCAACGGCGATTGCTCCCAGAATACAAAGCTTATAGATACCGTCGGGAAACAACGTGCTTCTCTCCCGCCTTTTCTTTTCTTCACGGCACATCTCATCGATACCCCCAATTTTAGCTTCTATCTCATCCTATGCCGATCCGCCGTAAAATATGAATATTTATCATTGTTTTTCCAGCATTTTCCCTCTATAATAGTACTGCCGGAATCCCGACGGTTTTCGCTGACAGCGCCCGGGAATTCGGCAATGGCGTTTTGCAGGGCAACCGCCCGGAAAGGAAATAATATGTTGCGCATTATTCTTGCTTTGTCATTTTTAATTCTTTTTCTAATCCTAGGGATTCCGATTCTGATCACAGAATGGATTGTCGGAAAATTCAATCAACCGGCATCAGATCTAAGACAACTCCGCATTGTACAGTGGGCATTCCGCGTCGTTCTCTTTATCTCCGGCACAAAAATCACTGTCCTTGGGGAGGAAAATATTCCAAAAGATACACCGGTTCTCTACATCGGAAATCACAAGAGCTACTTCGATATCATTATCACATACGCGCGCTGCCCCCGCCTCACGGGCTATGTCGCAAAAGATTCCATGGAAAAGGTTCCCCTTCTCTCCACCTGGATGCGCCGCCTGCACTGCCTTTTTATCAACCGCGACGACGTGAAGGAGGCCCTAAAAACAATCCTCGCCGGAATCGAGAATATCAAAAACGGCATCTCCATGTGCATCTTCCCGGAGGGCACAAGAAACCAGACAGATGCGTTTATGCTTCCCTTCAAAGAGGGCAGCTTTAAGATGGCGGAAAAGACGGGATGCCCGATTATCCCGATGGCCATCACGAACTCCGCCGAAATCCTCGAGAACCATTTTCCGAAGGTGAAGCCGGTCCACGTCATCTTAGAGTACGGCACCCCAATCTATCCGAAAGAACTGGATAAGGAGACAAGAAAAAGAATTGGCGCGCACTGCCAGGATGTGATCGCGGATATGCTGCGGAAGAATGAAAGCCTGATCTAAAAAGAGTCCCTTAAAAGACATGCTTCCACTCCCGGTCCCATTCCAGCTACAGCTGCACAGAAGTTCCATGGCTCCATGTATCTTCTGGCAGCTCTCTTTTCTTTCTGTTCTCTTACAATCTATCCAAAATATCCGCGCTCTTCCTCCTCCGTCAATGCCCGGACAATCTCCGAAAAACCCATAAAGTGGGACGCTTTCACTAAAATAGTATCACCGCTCTTCTTATATTCTCTCAGGCGCCCTCTCAGCTCCTCTTTGGTGTCAAACCAAAATACTTCTGTCTCCGGACTAAACTCCTCGACTGCACGCGCAAGCTCCAAAGACAGTGCTCCCGCGCAGAATAAAGCATGGATACCCCTACCTGCAAAGTGCCTTCCCACCATGGCGTGAAGCTCCTTTTCCTGCTCCCCCAGCTCACCCATATCCCCGAGCACCGCAATCTTCCTCCCCGTCGCTCTTGACAGCACATCCACAGACGCCTGCATGGAGACTGGATTGGCGTTGTAACAGTCGTCAATGATTGTAACTCCGTCCCGGTGAATCAGATTACTCCTGCCTCCGATCGTCTGAACTGATGCGATTCCGCGCTTGATCTCCTCCGCACTTAACCCCAGCTGCCTCGCTACACACACTGCCGCCAATGCATTGTAGACATTATGCTCCCCCGCAATCGGAATCTCCACCGCAAAACTTTCTTCCCCCGCTTGAATCTCTGCGCGGGTTCCAGAAAGTCCAACTGTCTTTATATCTGTCGCATACACCTCTTTTTCGGCAAGAATCTTCTCCCCCTCCGGTGTGTCTTCCCGCTTTGGCTCCGCTCCAATCCCGTAAAACACGGTTGGTCTGCCGTTGACAACCGTTTTCTCACAGAGCTTGTCGTCATCTCCATTTAAAACTGCGATGCCACCCTCTGCCAGATGCGCAAAACTCTCCGTCTTCGCCTTTAAAATGCCGTCCCGCGTCATCAGATTCTCCAGATGGCAGAGTCCTATGTTCGTGATCACACAGATATCCGGCTGGGCCATGTCCGCAAGGCGATCCATCTCGCCAAACTCTGAGATTCCCATCTCAAGTACCGCAATCTCGTGCTCAGCTCTGATCTTAAATATCGTGAGGGGCAGCCCAATCTCATTGTTCAGATTCCCCTCCGTTTTCAGCACGTGATACTTCTGCGACAGCACGGACGCAATCATCTCCTTGGTGCTGGTCTTTCCCACACTCCCAGTGATTCCGACCACCTTGATCCCCAAAACTCTGCGGTAGTACTTGGCGAGCGCTTTCATTGCCGCTTCCGCAGAATCCACAAGAATATAAGGTCCCCCAGGATTCTCAAGCCTCCGCTCTGACAGCGCCGCCAAAGCTCCCTTTTCAAAGACTGCCGGGATAAAATCGTGACCGTCCACCCGCGCTCCTTTGATCGGAATAAACAGAAAATCTTTCTCCACCAGCCGACTGTCAATCACCGCCCCGGAAATTTCACACTGCCTTTTGCTCTCATCCCCGACGTAGACTCCGCCGCACGCGCGAACAATATTTTCCAATGTCATATTTTTCATGTCATACCCCTATGATCAACAATTTACAATGCATACTTGCCAAGTGAGATCTCGATCAGCTTCTCGCAGAGCTGGTTGAAATCCATTCCAGCTACTTTTGCCTCCTGGGGGAGCAGGCTGGTGGGCGTCATGCCCGGCAGTGTGTTGGCCTCCAGGCAGAAAATTTCGTTTTTCTGGTTCATCATAAAATCAACCCGCGCGTAGGTGTCAAGTCCCAGCACTTTCGCCGCCTGCTCCGCGAAGCGCTGCATCTGTGACGCCACCCCCTCGGGCAGATTGGCGGGGCAGGTCTCCACAGCGCTCCCCGGTTTATATTTGTTCTTGTAATCGTAGAATCCCTCCACCGGTGCGATCTCAATGACCGGAAGCGCCTGAAAGTCAATCACACCGACAGAGAACTCTCTGCCCTCCACATACTCCTCAATCACAAGCTCCTCCTCAAAACGGAACGCCTCTGCGAGCGCATCGTCAAGCTCCTCCTCGGAGCGCACGATGGACACACCGATACTCGACCCGCCGCAGCACGGCTTCACAACACACGGAAGGTTTAAACCAGGCGCAGAGAATCCTGCTTTCTCCTCGCCTTTCTTCAGGGAAACACCCTGCGGTGTCGGGATACCCCCGGACACAAAAAACTGCTTTGCCATCCCCTTATGCATGGCCAGCGCACTGCCCAAATATCCAGTTCCCGTGTAGCGGATGCCAAACAGATCAAACGCTGCTTGAATCTTACCGTTCTCCCCATTCTCCCCGTGGAGCGCCATAAAAACAATGTCCGCCATCCGGCACATCCCGATCACATTTGGCCCGAAGAAGTTATCCGACTGATCCTTTCTCGACGCCCTCACCCGGGCGAGATCCGGCGCTGTCTCCGAGATGCCCGACGGCTTTACGCTCACTTCCCCCGCCCGGGCAAAAATCCCGGTCAGGCCTTCCTCCTCATCGCCGTATCCCATAAAGACATCCAGCAAAACTGCCTGATGTCCATTTTCTCGCAATGCCGCTGTGACCATCTCTCCAGTCTTAAAAGAAACGTCGCGCTCCGTACTTAAGCCACCTGCTAAAACAACTATTTTCATGGTATGTAAATCTCCTTTACCAAATCTTTTCACGCTTTATACTATACCTTTTTGGGTTTTGTGACAAGATGCATCCGCATTTTGATGCCCGGGATGCAAAAACCGGCATTCCCTGCGATATCACGATCGCGGGCAATCCCGGCTTCTGTTTCTGTTATACTTTTATGATCTTGTGAGACAGCACATCTCCCCTAGTATTCCGGCTCAATCAGACCGTAAGTGTTTCCCTTTCTCTTATATACGACATTGACCCCCTCCGTCTCCGCATTGATAAATACAAAGAAGTCATGTCCGAGCAGTTCCATCTGCACACATGCATCCTCGGGATACATCGGCTTCATGTCAAACTTCTTGCTTCGGATGATCTTGATCTCCTCGTCCTCCTCGGACACCTCATCCAAAAATTCCTGTTTGAATACCGACGATGCGCTCTGATGCCTGGCGGCAAGCTTTGTCCTGTATTTCTTCAACTGGCGCTCTATAACTTCCTCCACGAGATCGATGGACACGTACATATCGTTGCTCACCTGTTCGGAGCGGATATAGTTGCCCTTCATTGGAATAGTGACCTCGACCTTCTGTCTCTCCTTCTCAACACTCAGTGTCACATTCACATCTGTGTCCGGTGCAAAATACTTCTCAAGCTTATTCAGCTTTTCCCCCACCGCCGCTTTGAGCCCGTCAGTCAACTCAATATTTCTTCCTGTAATCTTGATTCTCATGATGTCCAACCCCTTTGCCGTTTATTTGATACAGATATATCATACATATATTATACCATATTTAGACTTTATAGCAAGAAAATATACACATTTTTCATAATTTTTCTGAAAATTTTATTTATCCTAAGGTGAGCGTCAGGTAGCCCTCTCTCAGAATCTCCTGATCCTTCATAGGCTCTGGCATCCACAGCATCCCGGGCATCTGTCCAATTCTCGCCACACTGGCGCCCGTCTCCGCGAGCAGCTGTGGGAGAAGCGCACGCAGGTACATCTCGCCCAGTGTCGTCTCCAGGATCACCAGTATGTCCCCCTCCGGCTCGTACATAAGGATATCCTTCTCCGGCTCGTCCTCATCCTGCGCATTCCCACAGATCACCGAGACCGTCCGTCCCCCGCAGCTTGCGGTCACATCCATGGCGTACTGCACTGCCTCCTCATCCCAGCGCACATACCCCGCCTTCTCACATTTCTCATCCCG
>CAJLGN010000057.1 GCA_905206195.1 uncultured Roseburia sp. | reverse complement strand
ATGCGGACGATGTTTGGGGCAGCAGGAGAGGTGGATATCTTTGTGCTCCCAACGATACAAATCAGCTCTGTTGGGCTTCACTTTATCCTGCTTCATATTTTTGTGAAGAGTGAGAGAAAACTCACAGATGATTGGCTTCGCGAGGAGGGTTTGTATGAGCCGGAGTATATTTTAAGAAGTTATGATGCAGTGGTGCATTATGGAGAGGGAAAAGTGAAGCGGAAGAGTGCGCGCATCGCCGGTGGGTTATTTTTGATCGCGATCCTGTTTCTGGCAGCGGAAAAGCGTATTGTGGGAATTGCAGGTCTCGCCGCGGCGGTATTTTTTCTGCTTCAGCACAAGGCGGGGTATCAACTTGCGAAAAAAGATGTGACAAGAGCGCTGTATCTCGCGCTGCCCGAGTGGCTCTTGGGCATGGCGTTGCTTTTGCAGAATAATAATGTGCAGGTGGCGCTTGCGAAGTCGATTTCTGAGGCTCCGGCAGTCCTTAAGCGGGAACTTGGGATGCTGGAGGAGCGCCTCGGGAGGTCGCCGGGAAGTCTGCAATCCTACACGGCATTCTGCGGTGCATTTGATCTGCCGGAGATGACAAGTTGTATGCGGATGCTGCACGCTCTTTCTGAGAGTGGAACGGGCAATGTCGGTGCGCAGATGAGCCATCTGTTGGAGCGGGTGGAGCAGATGCAGGATATGGCAGATGAGATACAAAACGAGAATATTGCCTTTCGAATGAAGCTGATATTTTCCTACCCGGTTGTGGCAGCGACAGGAAAATTGTTGGCGGATCTCACCGTCGGGATGGCCGTCATGATGCAGATATTGGGAAGTGTAGGAGGGGTGTGAGTGAGACATATCATAGAGGCGTTTTCGATATTGCTAATTTTGGTGATAAACCTTCTTCTGTGCATCGGATTGTTGGGCGCAAGTGCAGATGTAGCTGCGGCCAAGAAATATCAGGAAGATGTGATTGCTGAGATTGAAAATAGCAATTTTAATCCGAATGTCATTGAGGGGTGCAGGGAGCAGGCAGCGTTACATGGGTATATTTTGGATGTATCGCCCAGTTTGTACGACGCGGATCATGACAGCCGCATTGCCAGAGTGAGTCTGACATACCGCTACGAGATACCGTTGCTTGGCGTCCAGGAAAAGCGGTTGATACATGGAATCGCGAGATAGGCAGAAAGGAGTGGAGAGATGGGTCTGGAAATGATTGTCTCGGAGTTTGGGGGAGCGTTGCTTGGCCTGCTGGCCGGAGGAGCAGTGATAGGTATGCTTGTTGTACTTTTAAATTATGTGTCCGGGGTTCTCGGATAGCGGAGCGATGGAGATGACATTTTCGGTAGTCATGGAATGAGGACACGGAGAAGGGGGCGTTTATGGAAGATATAATGGAGCAGTATGGCAGCAGCCTGCTACAGATGATAGGTGGAGTGGGAGTCCTCTTCCTTTTTTTGCAGATGCTGTGTCGGGACGGTGTGCTGTATATAGTTTTACTTGAATATATGGCTGGAATATGTGGATAGGGGGGCAGATATGGAACGGGTGATTCAGGCGTATGGGAAGTTTTTGTTGGAGGCTGTAACGGTTGTTTTTTTGTGGGTGCTTCTGTTTACAAAAGTCACAGACGATCGGGGAAACCGTGGTGTTTTTCATATCATAGGGAGCTGCCTGGAGCAGGAAGAGCCGGGGACAGACAGAACAGATTTTGAGAGTTTCCAGAGTGAAAGTCAAAAGAGCAAGCCGGTGATGACTTATTTGAACACAGGAATTTTGCATGTCGGAAGTTATGAGTTGAATGGTCTGATAAAGGCGGAAGATTATGCGGGAGAGGAGCTTGTGCTGAAGGTGAAAAGCATCTGTGACCCTTCTGGAGAGGAGCAGATTGCAGAGTATCCGGATGATATTTCAAAACTTTATTTGTCGGACTGCGGAATTTATACGTTGACAGTGGCGGCAACAGATTCGTGGAATCGGACGAGCATTTGTAGATTCCGCATACCGGTGAATTATTAGGGAGGAGCAGTTTGAAAAATGTGGTGATGATGATTGTCAGTGGAATGGTTGGAGTACTGGCACTGGGATTTTTGATGACTGTATGTGGCAATATGAACCGTTATGTTGAGACACAGAGCATTTTGCCATCCGCGATGGAAAAAACAGTTGAGCAGATGGTTTTGCAGGACGGAGCCGGCTACGGGGAAGGGGAGGCGGTAGCCGTGTGTCTCGAGAGTATTGCAGCTGCGGTGGATAGCGACTCGGACATTTTAGTCAGCATATATAAAGAAGATGTCAAAAAGGGGGTGTTGGCGATGAAAATGATAGAACAGTTTCGGTATCCAAATGGAATGATCGGCACGGTGGAATGTGATAGAACGGTGATTTATAATCGTCTGCAAAGGTCTGAAGATGAGGATTGTTTGGTGCGCTTTTACCGGAGCAGAGAGGCGATGCTAAAGGAGGAGAATTGCTATAAGACCTATGTGGTCAAGGAGGGAGAGCGCCTTTTGTCGCCGGCAGAGCCGACGGGCGAGGAGGCTGTGTTTGTGGGGTGGAGAGATGTGAATGATTATATTGCGGATTTTTCCCTCCCGGTAGAGCGGGATCTGATCTACTATGCGGAGTGGGAGTAGCATAGTAGATTGTCTGGATTTTGGAGTCTAAGCTTTTTTAGAGGATTTCTCAGTGCCTACGTGTGCTGCCAGTGTTGACCTGGTATTGATAGGAAATCGCAGCCAGATAGCCGGCAGTTTGGGTGGAAGCTGGGATGAGGGGGAAATGGATTGCGCATGAGAAAAAGAAATGTAGTGATAAGTCTGTTGTTGTGTGTGGTGATGACGATTGGACTACTAAGTGGTGAGCGGGTGAACATAGATGCGGCGGCGGTCACTGGACAGGAGGTTCAATGGATGCTTCTTGATCCTGTAGTCGGCAGATACCAGATCAATTATATTGGGAACACCAACCACTATGCATTTTGGACGAATGATTCGAATCCTGCAGATAAATTTCCAATGGCAAATGTCATCTATCATGATATTCCAGGATTTGAGAATAGTTCTACAGCCACGCTGCACAAGGCAGCGGGAGTGGAACGGATTGTGAGGGCATTTTTGGTATGGGAGACCAGGGCGCCGCAGGGGGTCACAGATCCGATTTATTTTATCTATCCGGGTGGAGGGCAATGGATATATCCGGACTGGGGTGTCAATGACTGGCGGTATGTAGGAGGAGAGGCATTTCAAGCCATGTACTGCATGGCGACTGATGTGACATCACTTGTGAAAGATTTAGGATACGGGGATTACTCCGTCTGCAATATTCCGAGGTGGACGCCCACATGGGAGGACAGAGGAGGCGGGGAATCACCGGGGTCCTGGCAGCTGATTGTTATAGAGGAGGGCGATGCACTCCCCGTGAGGGTTGCTTCCCTGATGATGGGCGCAGAATTTCGGGCAGATTTTGTCCCGTCAGGAAAGGATTACAGCTCCACTCTGACATTCGGGAAAGGTTTAAAATCAAAATCATTCGGAAATGCAACGGGACAGTTCTTTTTTGGCGCATCAAACTCGTCCTCCAGCGCGCCGATGACAGGGAAGATCACGACATATAACGATTCTGGAAAGGTCATAGGAACTGTCAATGCCAGGACAACATGCTCGCCGGGGCTCTACAGGAACGGAAGTCTGGTGAACAGCAGGGACGATGGGAACGGATGCATCCGTATGGATTTATCAGATGTTGGAAGTGTCGGCAATCGTGCAGAACGGGTGCAGCTGGATGTGAGCAACGATGATTGGTCAACATTCTTTTTTCTTGGGGCGGCGGTTGACATTGCCTACCCGAATTTTAAAGGCATTCAGACCACGGTGGTGAACAGCGAAACCAGCGTGACCGTAAAGGGAAGCTTTCAAAATACGGCGAGCACAGCAGACACCGGAATTTATGATGGCCGGATGGTGGTGGAACTGGACAGCGGTCTGACACCTACAAATGCAACTGCAATCGTGAATGGGGGGCCCCCGATCCATGGGACGATCAGTGGATGTACAGTGACTTTCGGTGGAGAGGAAGTGGAGAACATGATGAATGGGAGCGGCATCAGTTATACAATACAGTGCTCCACAAGGAATTCAGGAAAGACAGTATTTCAGAATCATGCGAGCTTTCAAGGCTATCTTTGTGCAGATGGAGTGAATACCGGATATTGGATTGATCGAATGTGGACGGCAGCCTCCTCCGCAGTGCCCAGATATAAGGTGGCGGTGGAGACAGGAACCGGTGTTGTATCGGTGACGGGCGACGGTGAATATCTATATGGATCTGCTGTGAATCTAGGAGCAGTTTTAAAACATGGATACCACTGGAAAGGGTGGACGGGGGACTGCGCATCGGAGACGAAAGAATTCACATTCTCCATGTACGCCAAGGATCTTTTTATGAGAGCAGAGGGGGAAGCGAACGCTTACACGATTGTGTTTGACACAAATGGCGGTGGTGAGGTGACATCAATTGCGGATATTGTGACCCGGTATGATACAGATGTAACGCTTCCGGACGGCGGGGAAACCTATGTGAAATACACGAGCGACGGAGTGAATGTGACATCAAATGTGTTGCTGGGGAATGACGCCGAGGATGATTCTTTGGTGTCGGAGTTGGGAGTATCTTTGGATGGAGAAATAGTGGGTCCGGGGGAGGAGGAAGCTACTTTGACTACTGTGGTGGCAGACACTCAGGAACAGTTGGAGATGTTGGATGGGACACCGAGATCCGGCCGTAATGCTTATCCTTCCGTATTTATGGGTTGGGCGCTCGCAGACGGCAAGGATGCTTTCACGCCGCAGTGGAGAGGCGGGGATGTTGTGAGAAACTTGACAGAGCTGGAGAACGGCGTTGTGACACTGTATGCAGTCTGGGATGATTGTCCGTGGATTCGGGCGGAGGACCTTTACTATACACTGGAACAGGCGCAGAGCGGCTTTATCACAGATAAAGAAATTTTAAGCCATGCCAAGGCGTCTGACCGTGAGGATGGCAGTCCGATTGCGCCGGGATTTCATGAGAATGGTACGTCATTTTCTATACCGGACTATTCCACGGCTGATTTTACACAGTTTCAGCATGAGGGGGCAGTGACGGAAAATCTCACGGTTGTGGACAGTGTCGGGAGTGTTTACAGCAAGCAGATCACGATTCATATTGTGGACACGGCAGCAGTCCCTGTAAAGCCGGAGGGAACAACCAGATTTATTGATGATAAGTATTATCAGGTGCCATATGAGAGCGGCGGTCTGGAGGAGGAATCTGTCTGGAGGACAGATTCTACATATGCAGGGATTTTGCAGGAAGTATTTGCACGCATGGAGAACGACAAACCGGAGCGGGTCTATGCGTTCACACACGAAGAGATATTGGAGATGAAGCAGTTTATAGAGGAGAACGGATTTGGAAAAAGTGAGAGCGAGGAAGCTGTAAGACTATTTCAGGAAAGATTCATGGCGGAAGAAGAAACATGACACATACATGGAAGAAGTAAAATTCCAGAAAAACGGGACACTGGTTTCCTGGAAACAAAATAGGATGAAGCTGCCACCACATACCAGCATCATCCCCAGTTTAAAATTAGTGTATGAGAAGCAGAGGCGTTCTCACAAGTGTTCCGTTTCTTTGATGGCAACTGATTCCTCCGGTTTTTTGATGTAGATTTTCTCGATTCGGTTCTTGTCCATCTGTTCGACGCGGAGCAGTATATCATCATCTGTGATAATAATTTCGTTCTTTTCGGGCAGATGATCGAGAAGTCCGATCAGATAACCGCCGATGGTATCATAATCTTCCGATGTGAAGTTCAGGTTTAGTTCTGCGCACAGATCCTCAAGGTTGGTGGAGCCGAGTACGATAAACTCGCGGTCATTGAGCGGGAGGATCGAATCTTCTTCATCCGTATCATACTCATCTCGGATCTCGCCGACAATTTCTTCCAATAGATCCTCCAGAGTGATCAGACCTGCGGTGGCACCATATTCGTCCAAAACGATGGCGAGGGAGATGGAGGACTTTCTCATCTCAATAAAAAGCTCTGCGGTATTTTTGTGTTCATAGGTAAAATATGGTTCACGCATAATATTGCGAACTGAAAAATGTTCCCTGTCCTCATACAGCAGCAGGTCCTTCATGTTCAAAATACCGATTACGTTGTCGGTAGTCTCCTCATAGACGGGGAGGCGGGTGAATTTATCTTCCTCAAAAATCTGTATCAATTCTTTGTAGGAACTATTGATATTGGCAAAGGTCATATCGATTCTTGGAACCATGATTTCCTTTGCCTGCGCATCCCCGAAATCGAAGAGGTTGTTGATCATCTCATGCTCCTCGGATTCAATTACACCGGATTCCTTGCCAACATCTACAATCGTGCGCAGCTCCTCCTCGGTCATTTGCTGATCGCCTGCAGCCGGGTCGACACGAAGCAACAGCAGGAATCCCAAAGAAAATTTATTGATGATATAGATAATCGGGGTCAAGAGCTTCATCAGAAGTTCGATAATCCCTGAGTAGGCAAGCGATATCTTCTCAGCATGAATGGTGGCAAGCGTTTTTGGAGAAATCTCACCAAAAATGAGAATCAAAAATGTGAGGATGCCGGTGGCGATCCCTGCGCCCACACGGCCCCATAGATTGATTGCCAGGGAGGTCGCAATGGAGGATGCGGAGAGATTTACGATGTTATTGCCAATCAGGATGGCGGAGAGCATCTTCCCGGAATCGTCTGTGATGCGCAGCACACGGACAGCGCGCTTGTCCCCATCCTCCGCGAGCGTCCGCATACGGATGCGGTTGGAGGTGGTCAGAGCAGTTTCCGCCGAAGAAAAGAATGCAGATAAGAAGAGCAGAATTACTAAAAAAATAATTTGAAATATATCTCCGGAGTCCAAATGAATTTACCTCAACTAAATAGGCGCGGACAGAAAAATCCGCTGGTTAATAATTTTCCGGCACCATCGGGCGCCGGAAAGAAAATTTGTAATATGGATATTATTATATAAATAATATGATTATTCGTCAATACTATAGTTTGGAGCCTCTTTTGTGATATGAATATCATGCGGGTGGCTCTCGCGCAGCGCAGCAGCGGAGATTTTGACGAATTTGCTCTTGGTTTTTAAGTCCTCAATGGTTGGGCATCCACAGTAGCCCATACCGGAACGGATGCCGCCGACCATCTGGAATACAGTGTCCTCGACATTTCCCTTGTATGCGACACGTCCCTCGACACCTTCTGGAACAAGCTTTTTGGCTCCTTCCTGGAAGTAGCGATCCTTGCTTCCGTTTTCCATGGCAGCCAGGGAGCCCATACCGCGGTATACCTTGTATTTTCTACCCTGATACAACTCAAAGGTACCAGGTGCCTCGTCACAGCCGGCAAACAGACTTCCCATCATGCAGACGTTGGCGCCTGCGGCCAG
>CAJLGN010000056.1 GCA_905206195.1 uncultured Roseburia sp. | reverse complement strand
GTGGCGTATGCTTTGAGCGGGTATTCTTTTTTGTATTACGGAATGGGATGGCTGGACACAGCAGTATTCTTTCCACTTTTGCTCTATTCTTTTGTGAGAATGGTGCGGGCGGAAGACGGGTGGAGGATTGGGAAATATACAGTTTTTTACACGTTGTGCTATGCGCTGATTTTTATAATGAATATTCCGCAGGCATATATGGTGAGTTTTTATATGATGCTTTTTGCGGGAGGCTACTTTTTTCTTCTCCGTGAAAAAAACAGAATCCAGACTGGGGGAATCCTAAAGTTTGGACTGGCGACGCTGCTGGCGCTTGGGCTGTCCGCTGCGGTGTTTCTTCCGGCGGCGCTTGCGATGTTGGGCTCCAAGCGTCTTTCCGGGGAGGAGTTTTCGGGGGTGCCGGGCTACTTTTTACTGCTGCGGCAGGCGGGCATGGATGCACGTCTAAAGTGGCTGATGCTATCGGGAGTGGCGATCCCGCTTTTCTGTGTAATGGCGACGGGAAAGCGGAGCCGCAGAGCGTTGTGGGAGTTCTATCTGACGGCGGCGATGGTGATTCCGGTCATTTTTGAGGCGGTGAATCTGCTCTGGCACAGAGGGACATATGTCTGTTTTCCGATGCGGTACGGTTATATGATGATCTTTACGATTATTTTTGTGGCGGCGGAGCGCATTGAGGAAAGATGCATGGAAGGAAAGCGTTACAAAAAGAGTGTTTCGGCCGCAGTAATCGGAGTGTGGGCCGTGATTTTATTGGCGCTGGGAAACGGTCTGATCGCGCCGCTGTCCCACGGTGGGGAGGTCAATTTTGTATCGGATGCCGAGGAGGTCGGGACGCTTCTTGCCGGAAAAACCGATCTGTTTCATAAGACCAAGACGGCGGACCTCTCCATCAATCACAACTACCCGCTGATTTCCGACGTGGTCTCCTACTCCAATTATCTACATTTGATGACGGCGGAGCAGATTGCGCTGAATCAGGCTCTGGGGTATGCGCAGGTGTGGACGAGGCTTGGCGACGCGGGCGGGACGCTGTTTTCCGATGTGCTGCTGGGATATGCGTACACGTTGGATTCAAAGTTTTCTTTGCAGGAAGAATTTTGGAACGGCAGTGGGGAAATATATGAAGAACTCGGGGAGACAACGCATTTTCGGGCGTTTCAAAACCGTTATTGCTATGGGCCGGGACTCAGGGTAAGCCGAAGCGCTTACGAGGCGATGGATCAGACATATTCGCCGAATGTATTCGATCATCAGAATTTGTTGTCCAGGCTTTTCTTTGGAACGGATATGATCGAGACGTGGGCTGAGGATGTGGAGATGTTGGCGGCGGATGGGGCAATGCGCCGCACCGTCCGCGTGGAAGGGAAGAAAGCGCTCTATCTATACGGAAGCGGAATCCCTGGTGTCAGTGTCAAAGTCAACGGGAGAGATGTTCTGATTCCCTCCTACGAGGATCCGGATAGGACGGTTTATCCATCGTCTCTGAATAACGGTATTTTGGCACTCGGAATGTATGAGGGTGAGGAGGTCGAGATCATTCTCAAAAAAGAGGTGGATTGGGATGTGTCGGGCACCGTTTATTTTGGGATGCTCGACATGGGGCAGTTTGCTCGCAGCGTCAGTGCCCAGGGCGGTGGCATCATGTATGAGACAGGCAAAAATTTTTGCCGGATTACCGCGGATTCCACGGGGGAGGAGTATTTGTATCTCCCGATGAACGCCGATGACGGTTGGCATGTCAGCGTAAACGGAAGCGAGCGGAAGATGGAAGCACTCTGCGGGAATCTGGTGCTGATCCCCATGGATCGAGGGGAGAATGAAATTCTGCTCACCTACATGCCGAGGGGGATGAAAAAGGGGGGAGAGGCGACGGCTGGAGCTATGCTTGTCCTGGTTATCTGGGCGGTTCTCTCAAGGATAAAGCGGGTGGATGCATGTCTTGGATGGCTGTATGGAAAGCTGTCCTGTGCAGCAGCGGCGGCATTTTTTGTATGCTGTCTGGGGTTTCTGCTGTGGCTGTATGTTATTCCGATCGGATATACCTTCTATTTAAAAATAATGGGTTGAGTGGGAGCTGGTGGATTCTTATTAAAATGCGAAGGGACTCCAGGCGATTTATGCCTGTTTTTACAGTTTATCCATTCCTGCTCTCGGAAAGGAACAGGAATAAAAATCAGAAATTTTATAAGGAAAGGTTATAAAAAGCATAAAAAAGAAAAATAGAAGGAAAGGTTGCAATGTTTCCGAAGATACATTATTATAGACTCTATACATACTGTCTGTTAGTAGTGTGATAAAGCGAAAAGAAAGAGGGCGTTGGATGTGGAGTATCGAGTTGGCGTGATCGCGGGGGATGGAATCGGACCAGAAATCGTGGCGGAGGCGAGGAAGGTATTGCATGCTGTCGGTGTAAAGTATGGTCACACTTTCCATTATGAGGAGATTTTGATGGGAGGTTGCTCCATCGACGCCACGGGGGAACCGCTCACGGAGGCGGCGGTTGCGGCGGCGAAGGCGGCGGATGCTGTGCTGATGGGGTCTATCGGAGGCAATACTGCCACGTCGCCGTGGTATCAGCTGCCGCCTCAAAGGCGGCCGGAGGCGGGACTTTTAAAGCTCAGAAAAGAATTGAACTTATTCGCGAACTTAAGGCCGGCGTATCTGTACGAGGAGCTGAAGGAGGCCTGCCCGCTGCGGGATGATATCATCGGGAACGGCTTTGATCTGATGATCGTGCGGGAGCTGACCGGAGGGCTCTATTTCGGAAGCAGAAAGACGGAGACGGTGGACGGGGTGATGACGGCGATGGACACTCTCACTTACAATGAAAATGAGATTCGCAGGATCGCGAAGCGCGCCTTTGACGTCGCCGGAAAGCGGCGGAAAAAAGTGACGAGCGTAGATAAGGCAAATGTGCTCGATTCCTCGCGGCTGTGGCGCAAAATTGTGGAGGAGGTCGCGGCAGATTACGCGGATGTGACCTGCGAGCATATGCTGGTGGACAACTGTGCGATGCAGCTGGTAAAAGATCCAAAGCAGTTTGATGTCATACTGACCGAGAATATGTTCGGGGATATTCTCTCGGACGAGGCGAGCATGGTGACCGGGTCAATCGGGATGCTCGCAAGCGCAAGTTTAAACGACACGAAGTTTGGCCTCTACGAGCCGAGCGGCGGCTCTGCACCGGACATTGCGGGCAGGGACATCGCCAACCCGATCGCCACGATCTTAAGTGCGGCGATGATGCTGCGGTACAGCTTTGACCTCGGAGAGGAGGCCGACGCGGTCGAAGCTGCGGTAAAGCAGGTGTTAAAAGACGGTTACCGCACTATTGACATTGTGCCGGGCTCTTGTGTGGATATGGCGGAGACGGGACAAAAGGTGGCGGTGGAGCAGGTGGGCACCGCGCGTATGGGTGATCTGATCTGTTCTCGTTTGAAATAGAAACAGGAAAGAGGGAAGAAACTATGAAAAGTGATAATGTAAAAAAGGGGATAGCGCATGCGCCCCATAGAAGTCTTTTTCATGCGCTGGGGTTTACGGAGGAGGAGATGCAAAAGCCGATGGTGGGCATTGTCAGCTCCTACAACGAGATTGTCCCGGGGCATATCAATCTGGATAAGATCGTCGATGCCGTAAAGCTGGGTGTCGCCGAGGCAGGAGGCGTCCCGGTGGTGTTCCCGGCGATCGCGGTCTGCGACGGAATCGCGATGGGGCATGTCGGCATGAAGTACTCGCTTGTGACCCGCGATCTGATTGCGGACTCCACCGAGTGCATGGCGATGGCGCACCAGTTTGATGCGCTGGTGATGGTTCCGAACTGTGACAAGAACGTGCCGGGACTTTTGATGGCGGCGGCGCGCATTAATGTACCCACAGTGTTCGTATCGGGCGGACCAATGCTTGCAGGGCGTGTACATGGACAGCGGAGAAGCCTCTCGTCCATGTTCGAGGCAGTCGGCTCCTACGCGGCTGGGACAATGAGCGAGGAGGAGGTCAGGGAGTACGAGGAGAAGGTATGTCCGACCTGCGGCTCCTGCTCCGGGATGTACACCGCCAACTCCATGAACTGTCTGACCGAGGCTCTCGGCATGGGGCTTCGCGGCAACGGGACGATTCCGGCGGTGTACTCCGAGCGCATCAAGCTCGCGAAGCGTGCGGGGATGGCAGTCATGGAGATGTACCGGAAGAATATCCGGCCGAGCGATATTATGACAAAGGAGGCGATCTTAAATGCGCTGACTGTGGATATGGCGCTTGGGTGCTCCACCAACAGTATGTTACACCTCCCGGCAATCGCGCATGAGACGGGCTTTGATTTCGATATCGCGTTCGCGAATCCGATCAGCGAGAAGACACCGAATTTGTGTCATTTGGCGCCCGCGGGACCGACCTACATGGAAGATCTAAATGAGGCCGGCGGTGTCTACGCCGTGATGAAGGAGCTTGCGGATATCGGACTTATCCATACCGACTGTATGACCGTCACAGGCAAGACCGTCGGTGAGAACATCGCGGGGGCAGTGAATCTTGACACTGAGGTCATTCGTCCAACCAGTAACCCGTACAGTAAGACGGGCGGTCTTGCCGTGCTAAAGGGAAATCTGGCGCCGGATGGCAGTGTCGTGAAGCGCTCCGCAGTCTGTGATGAGATGATGGTGCACGAGGGGCCGGCGCGCGTGTTTGACTGTGAGGAGGACGCGATTGCTGCGATCAAGGGCGGTCAGATCGTGGCTGGGGATGTCGTGGTCATCCGCTACGAGGGGCCAAAGGGAGGACCTGGTATGCGCGAGATGTTGAGTCCGACTTCCGCCATTGCGGGCATGGGGCTGGGCGCATCTGTGGCGCTGATCACGGATGGTCGCTTCTCCGGGGCGAGCCGCGGTGCCTCCATCGGACATGTCTCACCGGAGGCTGCGGTTGGCGGTCCGATCGCACTTGTGGAGGAGGGCGACATGATAAGAATCGACATACCCGAGATGAAGCTGGACATCGCTGTGTCTGAGGCGGAGATGGAGGCGAGAAGAGCAAACTGGAGGCCGAGGGAGCCGAAGGTGACGACGGGTTATCTAAAGCGCTATGCGTCTCTTGTGACTTCCGGAAACCGCGGTGCGACACTCGAACTTTAAGGGGGACCGTGAGATTGCAGGCATAGTGGCTGCAGTGCATACAGATGCGGAAGTGGAACAGAACCAGAGTAAAACGCAGTGGTGGCTATAGCGGCGGGAGAGAAAAATTACAGAGCTGCGGCAGCACAGATTGGGCTTCCGTGGGATTTTGACGGAATAGGACGAGGTTTAAGTTACGCTGAGGTGTTTCCCGTCAAAATCCCACGAAAGTCGTCACTGAGCTATACTGCCGCAGAACAAGGAAGGAGAACACAATATGCAGTTAACAGGTGCGCAGATCGTGATCGAATGTCTGAAAGAACAGGGTGTGGACACTGTTTTCGGGTATCCGGGCGGAGCCATCTTAAACTTATACGATGAGCTGTATAAACATCAGAAGGAAATTCATCATATTTTGACCGCTCACGAGCAGGGAGCGTCCCACGCGGCGGACGGGTACGCCAGAAGCACAGGTCGGGTCGGTGTCTGTCTTGCGACGAGCGGACCGGGAGCGACCAATCTGGTAACGGGCATCGCGACCGCGTACATGGATTCTGTTCCGGTGGTTGCGATCACCTGCAATGTGACGGTTCCGCTTCTTGGAAAGGATAGTTTTCAGGAGATTGACATCGCGGGTATCACGACGCCAATCACAAAGCATAACTTTATAGTGAAGGATATCAGCAAACTGGCGGATACGATCCGAAGGGCCTTCCAGATCGCACAGCGAGGGAGACCGGGGCCGGTGCTGGTGGATATACCAAAGGACATCACGGCGGCCAAGACCGAATATACATATGTGAAGGTGAAACCGATCGTCAGAGTGACCGAGACGATCAGAGAGAGCGATCTGGCCATGGCTCTCAATATGATAAAAGCAGCTAAAAAGCCCTATATTTTCGTCGGCGGTGGGGCCGTGATCTCCGGCGCCAGCGAGGAGCTTAGGGAGTTTGTGCAAAAAGTGGACGCACCGGTCTGTGACACGCTGATGGGCAAGGGCGCATTTGACGGGATGCACGATCTGTACACGGGGATGCTCGGAATGCACGGAACTAAGACCTCCAATCTCGGGGTCAGCGGGTGCGATCTTCTGATCGCCGTGGGCGTCCGGTTTTCCGACCGCGTGATTGGAAATGCAAACAAGTTCGCACACCAGGCGAAAATCCTGCAGTTTGATGTAGATGCAGCGGAGATCAACAAGAACATCCGCGTGGACGCCTGCGTGATCGGAGATCTGAAGGAAATTTTAAGTCGTCTGAACGAAACGCTTCCCCAGCTGCACCACGATGACTGGATTTTGCACGTCATGGATTTACAGGTGAAATATCCACTTAAATATACAGATGCAGGATTGAGTGGTCCCTACGTGGTGGAGGAGATCTACCGGGCCACGGGGGGAGACGCGGTCATCGTCACTGAGGTGGGGCAGCATCAGATGTGGGCCGCACAATATTACCGATACAAAAAACCCAGAACCTTCCTCTCGTCCGGGGGACTTGGCACGATGGGATACGGGCTTGGGGCCGCCATCGGAGCCAAGGCGGCAAACCCTGATAAGCAGGTCATAAATATTGCGGGGGACGGGTGCTTCCGGATGAATATGAACGAGATTGCGACGGCAGTGAGACAGAAGCTGCCGCTCATCGAGATTATTATGAACAACCATGTGCTTGGGATGGTCAGACAGTGGCAGGAGCTTTTCTATGAAAAACGCTATTCCGCGACAATTCTGGGCGACGGGGTCGATTTTGTGAAGCTGGCCGAGGCCATGGGGGCGGTCGGCTACCGCGCTTCCAATAAGGAAGAATTTAAGGAGGCGCTCGCGCGGGCCATGGAATCGAAGATGCCGGTGGTGATTGACTGCGTCATCGACTGTGATGACAAGGTGTGGCCGATGGTGGCCCCGGGTTCTGATATCAGCACTTCATTTACCGGGGAGGATTTGAAGCAAAAGAAGTGATTGGAGCGGAAAGTTGGAAAAGAAATAACAGGAAAGGAAAGGGAGTAGGGATGAGCAGAGTGTACAATTTTTCGGCAGGGCCTGCAGTTTTGCCGGAGGAAGTGTTGAGGGAGGCCTCCGGGGAGATGTTGGACTATAAGGACAGCGGGATGTCGGTGATGGAGATGAGTCATCGCTCCAAGGCGTATGATGGCATCATAAAAGAGGCGGAGCAGGATCTTAGAGATCTCATGAACATCCCGCAAAATTATAGGGTTCTGTTTTTGCAGGGGGGCGCTTCCCAGCAGTTTGCTATGATTCCGATGAACCTGATGAAGCGGAAAAAAGCGGGTTACATTGTGACGGGGCAGTGGGCGAAAAAGGCTTACCAGGAGGGGCAGATTTACGGGGAGGCAGTCAAGCTGGCCTCCTCCGAGGACCAGACATTTTCTTATATCCCAGACTGCAGCGATCTTGATATTCCGG
>CAJLGN010000055.1 GCA_905206195.1 uncultured Roseburia sp. | reverse complement strand
CACACCCTTATACGCCGTCTCATAATCCTCCGGCATCAGCACCATATCCACACCCGCTGCAATCGCCATCACCGCAGCCTGATCGGAGGTGTAACTGCCCATGACAGCTCCCATGTCCATCGCGTCTGTAATCACAATCCCGTCATACCCCATCTGTCCGCGCAGCACATCGGTGATCAACATCTTGGACAGCGACGCCGGGGTGCTCTCTCCCGTGACATTGGGCGCCGATATATGTCCCGCCATCACAAAAGATACGCCCGCATCAACCGCCCTCTGAAACGGAACGAGTTCCTGCTCCATAAGCTCCTCCAATGTCCGCTCGGTCGTGACTGCCCCTTCATGGGAATCCCCGCTGGTTCCGCCGTGCCCCGGAAAATGCTTCACAGCGCCGTACACTCCGTGCTCCGACATTCCCTGGAGCTGGGCAGTCACCATGTCCGCCACAAGCTGCCCGTCCGATCCAAACGACCGCTTTCCAATCACAGTGTTCTCCGCATTGGTCAAAACATCAGCGACCGGCGCAAAATCTACGTTGAAGCCAAACTCCGAGAGATAAGTTGCAATGACGGTTCCGGCATTGTACGCATTCTGCTTATCCCCGGTCGCTCCAATCTGGCTCATATCTCCGACATCTGTCACCGCGAAGGCACTGTTGCCCGCAATTCTAGCGATGCTTCCCCCCTCCTCATCCACGCACAAGAACGCCGGTACACCGGTGCGCTCTTTCGCGATGGTCTGCATATTTTGAAGCATGGTGGTAGTCTGCTCCCCGTCCTTTAAGTTCCCAGACATATAAATCAATCCGCCTACCGGTTTCGCGCTGTAGGCCTCCCTGGTCGTATTGCCTGCCGCCGTAACACCCGAGACTCCCGTCAGTGCGTCCGGCGTTATGACAAACATCTGTGCAATCTTGTCCTCAAGCGTCATGCCTGCGACAAACTCCGCCGCCTGCTGTGTCATTGGATCCACCGCAGGCACCACCGGAACTCCTGCTTCCTCCGTGCCTGCGAGATGACCCGTCTGATTCTCCGTTGACCCCCCCGCCGGTTTCCCCTGGAATACAAATTTATTTAACAAAAACACACACCCTGCCACGAGCAGCGTCATGATCAACAAAAACAGGATAAAAACGGTGGTTGCCTTCCTCGTATCCTGCTGTCTTTTTAGTTTTCTCTCTTCCTGATTCATAGGGCTCCTCTTTTCATTTGACATCCATATAGTGTGATTATAGCAAATCTTTTGAGCAAGCTAAAGACATATTTTGATTTTCTTAGCTTCCCCTCTCTATTCTACACTCAGCGCATTCGGATAAATCCGCTCCATCCGTGCATCCGGGAAGTGCGCGTCGATCCTCTGCTCCCAGCCTTCCTCCGCCTTGATCCCTCGGCGTCTCTCCTCGTATCGTTTCAGCGCCATGCAGGACACCGTCACATTACAGCTCATAAATAAAATGAGGATCCATATCACAATCTTCCCTGCGCGCACCGGAATCCGCTCAATCCAGCTCGAAATAAACGGATACAGCTTCTTGAACCACACCACGGCCGCGATGCCCCAGAAAAAACAGTACAGAAGATTGATCCTCCCACCGAGGTTGAATGGCATGTGACTGTAATCCCAAAAGACCGTTCCAAAGGCAAGCTCCGTGAACACCGAGCAGAGATACTCGTAGGCGCCGCCGAGGAGCGTCCCGATCCAGAACAAAAACCCGTCCGAGCGATCTCTATATTTATAGAGGAGCGCCGTCACGGCGGCGATCGCAAGTCCCCACACGATGCTGAACGGCCCCCACACCACGCTGCTGCGACTCATCCACACCCCCGCTGTCACTCTGCAGAACACCGTCTCGGTGAGATCCCCGAGAAACGCGCCGATAAAGAACAGCATCACGATTTTGTAGAAGCCGCATCCGCAGGCAAACACCGCCCCATCCCCGGGCATCTCCTCGGTTCTTTGCCCCTCCGCTCCCGGATACGCGCGTCGGATGCGGGCATCCAAGCGATCATACAGCCACGTTCCGAGGCGCGCGCTCTGTCTGGCAAACCACGCATCCGCCGCTGCCCACTCACTTTTCCTGCGGCTCTTTCCCGACATGACGATGAGCGTGGCCGCCGCATCCATGGCGAGCAGCACGGCGAGTGCCCACACGAGCGCCCTTGCAAGGAGCGCCGGGCAAAGCCTTAACAGCCCTCCAAGAAGCGGATTGCCCCACCTTACAGCCGCGAATCCAAGACCACCCCACAGCGCGGAGACCGGAAGGCAGATGTAGCCGTCCAGATTCCAGCGCACGCTTGAATAGTCCCACCATTTTTCATGGTACAGACGCTCGATGAGATGTCCTGCCACCCACTCGATCACGGTGGCAAAGATGGCGCTTCCGAGAAAGAGCCAGAACCCGGAGAGTTCCTGTAAATAGACCGATATCACGACCGCCGCAAAACCGTAAATGACGCAGAACGGGCTGTTGATCAGTCCGCGGTTCACGAACCGCTTCTGCTTTGCCGCCGCAGTCACCGTCTCAAGCACCCACCCCAAAAAGGAATAGATGAAAAACAGCCACAACAATTCATATCCTGTGTATCCCATCTGTGTTTTCTCCTTAACACAAAAAACGGCAAAAGATGCCGTTTTTTGATTGATCCCGCTATTGTATTATCCCATGAAATCATGTAAAAAGCAAGACTACTTCCTCACCGTTGATACAATCAAGCTCATCTCCCCCTGCATCCGAACCACTCCCAAGCCGCACGGCAGGATAAAATGATCCCCCTTCTTCAGAGGATTTCCATTCACGCTTCCGACACCCTCGAGCACAGAGCACAGAAGAAAAGGCTTGTCCTGTGCAAACTCCATTTTCCCGCTCACATCCAGTTTGAAGATATCGTAATATTCGCAGGAATACAGCGCATTTAACCGGTTCTTTGGAAGCTCTGCTGCGGACTTGACACTATCCTCCACAGACTTCGCCGGAACTGTGATGACATCGATGCTCTTCTCCACATGAAGCTCTCTCGGCCTGCCGTTCGAGAGTCTGCCATAGTCGTAGACGCGATAGGTAATGTCGCTGTTCTGCTGCGTCTCCAGGATGAGCATCCCCCCCTTGATCGCGTGCACCGTCCCCGGATCGATCTGGAGAAAATCTCCCTTTTTCACCGGAATCTCGCGGATGAGCTCACTCCATCTGCCACCGTGAATCATGTCAGCGAGTTCCTCGCGAGTCTTCGCGTTGTGTCCGACTACGAGCGCTGCATTTTCCGGGCAGTCCAGAATGTACCAGCACTCCGTCTTGCCGAAGGAGCCGTTCTCATGCTCCTTTGCATAAGCATCATCCGGGTGTACCTGAATGCTCAAGTCGTCCCTCGCATCGATGATCTTTGTCAGAAGCGGAAAGCGATCATAGTCCAGACACCCAAAAAGTTCGGGCCGCTTCTCCCACACTTCGGACAGCTTCATCCCTCTGCACGCGCCGTATTTTACCACGCCGTCCCCGTTCGGATGCGCGGAGATCCCCCAGCATTCTCCGATGTCGTCCCCCTCCACCGCATAGCCGAACTCCTCCCCAAGCTTCGTGCCCCCCCAGAGATTGTGAGTGCAGACCGGGTTTAAAAATAAGATTTCTTTTGCGCTCTCGCTCATCGATAAACGCCCTCCGTTCGCCTGAAACTTTTTATTTCAACAAATCATCGCGAAGCGCTGCCAGCCTTCTCTCTGCGTCCTCCAAAGAGCTTCCTTTGACACCAAAATAGTACTTGATCTTCGGCTCTGTCCCGGACGGGCGCACACAGCACCACGCATTGTCGGAGAGCTCATAATAGAGAACATTGGAGGACGGAAGTCCGGTGGCCGCCACTTGCCCGGTCACCATATCGCGCCTGGTATCCTCCTTGTAATCCCGCACCGCGAGCACATCAAACGCACCTAACTTTTTCGGAGGATTCTGGCGGGACTCACTCATGAGTGCCTGAATCTGCGCTGCGCCGTCAATTCCCTTTAAGGTCTTTGTCTCCAGCCCCTCTTTGTAATAGCCGTACTTTTCATACATGGCAAGCATCGCATCCCACAGCGTCTGCCCGTTCTTCTTGCACCAGGATGCAACCTCGCAGAGCATCATGACCGCCACGCAGGCGTCCTTATCGCGCGCGTAGGTTCCCGCGAGACAGCCGTAGCTCTCCTCGAGGCCAAACACGTAGTTGTAGGTATTCTGCTCCTCAAATAACTTAATCTGCTCGCCGATGTATTTAAATCCGGTCAGAACCTCGATCAGCTTCACACCGTACGCCTCCGCGATGGCCTTTGCCATGTCCGTGGTCACAATCGTCTCGACCAATGCCGGACGTTCTGGCATCGTCCCCGTCACGGTCCGCTCCCGCAGAATATATTCTGCGATCAGCATGCCCGACATGTTTCCGGTGAACGTCACATACTCCCCGGTCTTTGTGTCCTTACAGTACACACCGAGGCGATCGGCATCCGGGTCGGTTGCAAGAACAATGTCAGCATCGACTTCTTTTGCAAGTTTTAATGCAAGTTCAAATGCTTTGGGCGACTCCGGATTTGGGTAAGAAACAGTCGGGAAATTTCCGTCCGGCATCTCCTGTTCCGGAACGACATAGACATGCTCAAAACCGAGCTCCTTCAACACCCGGCGCACTGGGAGATTGCCCGTTCCGTGGAGGGGTGTGTACACAATCTTGATCTCCCCCGCCATCTCTTTGATGATCTCCGGGTGAATGGACTGCTTTTTCAACTCTTCCATGTAGCGGTCATCCATCGCTGGACCGATGACCTGATAAAGACCGGACTGCACCGCTTCGCTCTTATCCATCGTCCTCACCTGGTCAAAGGAGGTCACCTTCGCCACTTCCGCCAGAATATTCTTATCGTGCGGCGGTGTGATCTGTGCGCCGTCCTCCCAGTAGACCTTGTAGCCGTTATATTCTCTTGGATTATGGCTTGCAGTGATCACGATTCCAGACACACAGCCAAGCTCTCTGACTGCAAAAGAGAGCTCCGGGGTCGGACGGAGACCGTCGAACGCGTAAGCCCGGATCCCGTTGGCATTTAAACACAGCGCCGCCTCCTCTGCAAACTCGGCCGACATAATCCGGGAATCGTACGCAATCGCGACCCCCTTCTCCTGCCCATTCTGAGAAATGATATAATTCGCAAGCCCCTGGGTCGCCTGGCGCACCGTGTAGATATTCATGCGATTTGTCCCAGCCCCAATGACACCTCTAAGCCCGCCTGTGCCGAACTCAAGCTGCCGGTAGAAGCGATCCTCAATCTCCGCTGCATCCTCTTTTATCGCCGTAAGCTCCTCCTTTGTATCCGCATCAAAATAGGGGTCTGTGCACCACTGTCTGTAAATATCCATATAATTCATTCTTGATCCTCCTTTATTCTGCTATTCGGGAGCTTCATCACTCCGCCACCGCCCCGTCCGCACCCACAGATGCCTCCGAGATGCTGTCGATATACTGACATATCTGCGCGCTTTTCTCCCCGTCGGCCAGGTAGGTCACACCTCCTGCCGCGTAGACCGGAATGTACCGGAAACTCGCGTTTCCGTCAGCATCCACCGTCACCTTAAGAACCGCCGACTGTTCATTGGTGTAGCCAAAAATGAAATTTCCCATGCTGTAAAACACAGGCTTGCCTTCTATATAAGAGACACCCTGCAGGCAGTGGGAATGTGCGCCAACAATCATATCGGCCCCCGCCTCAATACACCGCTGTGCAATCCGAATCTGATAGTCCTCAGGATATGCTTCGCGCTCCACACCCCAGTGCGGATAGACTGCAAGAAAATCACACTTCTCCTTCGCCTCCCGAATCAGCTCCAGCAATCTGGTGTCATCGTAGCAGGAAAAAATTCCCGGCGCACTGTTTTCCACCTTCCAGTCCACGCTCGGAATCACGCGGGAAACCGCAAGAAATCCGTATGTCCTGCCGTTCACCTCGATCATCTGAACCTCCTGAGCCCGCTCCACCGTCTCCCCGGCTCCACCGTAGAGAATCCCGGCGTTATCCAGCGTCTCAAAGGTGTCGCGCAGAGCATCTTTTCCGTAATCCAGCGTATGATTGTTCGCGAGAGTCACGACATCAACCCCCATCTCACTTAGCACCTTCACGTAGGTGGGGCTGCACGCAAAGGTATACTGCTTGTCCGCCACAGGTGCGCCCCGGTCAGAAAATGCAAATTCGTTGTTGACCATCAGTATATCTGCACTCTGTAGCTCCCGCTGCAACTCTGGCGCAATGACACCGTCAAGACCATTTGCATCATAGCCCGCGGCGACGGCCCTGTGCGCCAGCAGCACATCCCCGGCAAAGAGGATCGTTGTATCCCCATCCGAGGTCACACGCTCCTGCTCCACATCCTCCGACTGTCCTGTCCCGTCCGCAGTGGATGAAATTTCCGACTCCTGTGTCTGTGCACTCTGCCCATCTCCCGCTTCCTGTGACTCGGTTTCCCCCACAGCAAACGATGCGTCCAGATCCTTGTCCCGTGCACTCTGTCCGCTCTCTGCAAAAGGCTGATTGCCCTGCTGCATTGTCCGCCGTGCCCTGCCCGCGCTCCCTGTGGTGAGGAGCGCCGCGAGCACCCCGAGCACCGTGAGAATCGACAATATGTAAAGTACGATTCGAACTGTCTTACTCATAGTTCCCTCCCTCTTGTCCCAACATCAATACCTATAGTTTAACAGTGAAGGGCCGATAGAGCAAGGTCAATTTCTGGTAATTGAGGTGATAATTTGGTGAAAACACACGCTCTAGCTGAGATCAAATTCTATGCTCCCCATGCCACAATCCAGCTCAATCGTTTTTGCCGCGCCTGGGTTTGTGATCTCCCTGCTTCCGCCGAGGAGGGAATAACTTGTGCCATTCACCTCCAGATTCCCCATGCCACAGGAAAGCTGGTAATTATAAGCCGACACATCACCCTCCAAATCCAACTTCAACTCACCGATTCCACACCGTGCCACGACATTCCCGTTTGCCACACCCTGCATCGTGAATCTGCCAACCCCGCAGTCCAGACGGATGTCCTGACAGATTCCATCCGCAATCACAACATTTCCAGCACCGATGTCCACGTCCATCTCCCCGGTCACCGTGATCTTTCCCGCCGTGATATTGCCGGCCCCCACATCCAGCAGCAGATTTGCACATATCAAATCCGACAGCGCAAACTCCACCTCCGCAGCACCGATGTCCATGTCTATTTTCTCAAAGGACATCCCAGCTGGAAGCTCCACAACAATCTCGGCGTTTGGGTACCCGAGGCCATAGTAATTCGTATCGTAGGAGAGCGAGAGTGTATCGCCGTCCATCTCCCCCTCAAAATAGGTCTCACTGCCATCGTACAAATGTACCGCCACATTCGCATCATCCGCTCCCTCGCGGAACAAAAGTGTGGCGGCTTCCACATCGAGCTCCAAATTCTTTATACTCTCGACCGGATAGGTGTATGTGCTGTCCTCAGTTCTATCTCCCGTGTCGATCTCGCCCCGCGGCTCTGGCTCGCCCTTGTAATAGACTCCGTAGGGACCGATATGCCAGTTTCCACGCCGCAACTCACCGCCCTGTGCCATTCGGCGCAAAGTGCCAGGATCCGCCCCCCTCCCCAATGCGATTCCACAGAGTACAAGCCCCACTCCCCCCATCACCGCCACAATAA